>CAYWRB010000012.1:0-21006 GCA_964460025.1 uncultured Hungatella sp. | reverse complement strand
CTGCACTACGCAATGGATTTGAACTGGAGAATCTTAGACGACTACGGCAGCGATGAGCTGAAAAAGGAATATATGCCTAAGTTCCAGAATAAGGAAGTATTTACCTGCTTTGCTTTGACGGAAGCAACCGGCGGTACAGGCGCTGATTTACATACGACTGCAGTAAAGGACGGCGATTCTTATGTGCTCAACGGCGAGAAGACCCTGATTTCCCATACGGATTGCTGTGAGTTTGCCTATGTGATTGCAGTGACCAATCCGGAATCCGATAAGAACGACAGATTGTCCGCATTCTTCGTACCTATGGACGCTCCTGGTTTTGAGGTGATTAACATGCCTCATATGATGGGATGCCGGGGAGCCGGACATGGCGAGCTGAAGTTCACAAACTGCCGCATCGATAAGAAGTATCTGCTGGGCAAAGAAGGCCAGGGCCTTGAGATTGCCATGCATTCCCTGTCCGTATCACGCGCCCATATCGCGGCAAGCAACCTGGGAATGGCTCAGAGGATGCTGGAGCTGTCCTTACAGTATGCCAAAGACCGTGTAACCTTCGGAAAGCCAATCGGGACGCGCCAGGCCATTCGCTGCAAGATTGCAGATATGTCCATGATGGTACACGCTTTGCGCTGCATGGTATATGATTTTGCAAAGTCTTACATGGAGAATCCGACCGGCGAGTACATCGAGGAAAAGGCTGCCATGTGCAAGCTTTACAGCATTGATACCACCAGAAGAGTCAGCGATGAGATGCTGGAGATCTTTGGCGGCGTTGGCTACTTTGAGGATTGCAAATACGGTCCGGTTGAGAGATTGTACCGTGACTGCCGTGCTATGTGGCTTGAGGAAGGTGCTCCCACCGTTCAGAGAATCACGATTTCCAGAAATACCATCAAGCATCAGGCACATATGGAATATGTACTGTAATTGTAATGCTTTATAGAAAATATAGACTTTGACTAGAACGGGTCACCGGGTTCACGCAGGACCTGGTGGCCTTTTTGCTGTCATTTTTCTGTCAAAAGTACTCATCAAGAGTGCTCATCAATGGAAATGGAGGATGAACCGTGAAACCGTTAGAAGGAATCAAAGTGGTGGACTTAACCACATATCTGGCGGCGCCTACCACTGTCCGGGTTCTGGGAGAATGGGGGGCAGATTGTATTAAGATTGAGTCCGCCAAAGGAGACCCGGCAAGAACCCAGGGAGCTGTTTTCAATATGCCCTTTACGGATGATGAAAACCTGGCGTTTGACGTGGCCAATATGAACAAACGATTTATTACGTTGAATCTGAAAACAGACAAGGGGCGGGAAATCTGCTACAGGCTCCTTGAGGAGGCAGACGTATTTGTTACCAATACAAGGACCAAATCCCTGGTAAAGCTGGGACTTGACTATGATACCTTAAAGGACAGGTTTCCGAAACTGATTTTTGCCCAGGTCCTTGGATACGGGGAGAAGGGGCCGGAAAAGGATACGGCCGGCTTTGACGTGACCTGTTATATGGCCCGGGGAGGCGTGTTTGGAACCACGGTAAACCGCGGCGACGCACCTATGATTCCTACCAATGGGTTTGGTGATTTCCAGGTGTCGCTGGCTTTGGCCTCCGGAATCTGTGCGGCTCTCTACCGCCGGGAAAAAAGCGGGCTGGGAGATAAGGTGACGGTAGGGCTTCACCATGCGGCGGTATATGCCCTCAGCACCGGGGTCATATCCGCACAGTACGGGAATCAATATCCCAAGAGCCGAAAGGAAGTGCCTAATCCCTTCAACAATGTGTTCCGTACCAAAGACGAGAAATGGGTGTGTGTCTGCTGTCCGGAATATGACAGGGATTATGAGAAAATCATGACCCTTTTAGGCTGTCCGGAAATGCTGGGAGACCAGCGCTACATCCATTGCGCCGAGGTAAATAACCACCATCGGAACAAAGAGGTGACGGATGTTCTGGATAAGGCGATTGCCAGGTTTACCAGAGATGAACTGATGAAACTGTTTAAGGAGCATGACCTGCCGTGTGAAGCTGCCTATGAGCCTCTTGATATCTACAAGGATGAGCAGGCGCTGGCAAATAACGTGCTGGCAAAGATTCCGTATCCGTCCGGAGAACGGTTTATGCCTACCAACCCGGTGAATTTCGCTTCTCTGGGGGTTCCGGAGTATCAGATTGGAGGCTCTCAGGGCGCACATACGGTAGAGATTATGAAACACCTGGGATACAGCCAGGAGGAAATTGAGGAGGCCATTGCGTCCGGAGCGGCCACAGGAGAGACGCCGCTTCGTGAATTGTAAGGCAGACGGGATTATTTTGAAAAAGGGAAGGTGAAACAAACATGAGCTTACTTTATACCGAGGAACAAAAAGCACTGTTGGCCCTGGTAAGGGAGATGGCTGAGAACGAGATTAAGCCCCATGTGAAGGACGCGGACGAGAAGGGCGAGTGTCCCAGAGAACTGTTTCAATGGGGATTTGATATGGGGCTTCACATGCTGGAGATTCCGGAAGAATACGGCGGAACCGGCTTGAGCTATGAGACCACAGCCATGATTTTTGAAGAGCTGGCAAAGGTAGACGCAGGATATGCCATCACATTTGTAACCACCTTTGTGGCGCTGCGCAACGTGATTCTGGCGGGAACAAAGGAACAGGGACAGTATTTTGCCGATAAAATCGCACCAGGCGGATTTGCCGGTTTTGCTTTGACAGAGCCCAATGCAGGCTCCGATCCGGCGGCGATGCGGGCCGTGGCAGTAAAGGACGGGGATGAATATATTTTAAACGGCACCAAGACCTTTATTACCAACGGCGCTCTGGCAGATGTATTCGTAGGATTTTTCAAGACCGATCCGGCGGCAGGACATAAAGGGATTTCCGCATTTATCATCGACGCCGATGCCCCGGGCGTGACGGTAGGCGCACACGAGAACAAGATGGGCCTTCGTCTGTCCAATACTACGGATCTGATTTTTGAGAATGTAAGGGTGAAGGCGTCCGCCATGGTAGGCCCGGAGGGAAGCGGTTTTAAGCTGGCATTGAACGCGTTAAATCTGTCCCGTGCCTTTGTGGCTACGCTGGCAGTGGGCATTATGCAGCGGGCATTGGATGAGTCCGTAAAATATGCTAAGGAAAGAAAACAGTTTAATACTCCAATCATCAAATTCCAGATGGTACAGCAGATGCTGGCAGATATGGCTATTAAAATCGAGGCTTCCCGGTGCCTGGTAAACAATACCATGAAAATGATGGACCAGGGCATTATGGTTCAGAAGGAAGGCTCCATCTGCAAGACATTTGTGTCTGACTGTGCTCAGGAAGTCACCTCCAACGCGGTGCAGATTTTTGGCGGATACGGCTACAGCAAGGAATACCCGGTGGAGAAGCTGATGCGTGACTGCAAGGTGTTCCAGATCTTTGAGGGAGCCAACCAGATTCAGAGAATGACCATCGCGAACGTTTTGAATAAAGAGTACAAATAGGAAATGGCGAGGAGGAATGAAGATGAATATTGTTGTTTGCATAAAACAGGTTCCGGATACCACTGAGATCAAGATCGATCCGGTAAAGAATACTTTAATCCGTACCGGCGTGCCCAGTATCATGAACCCATTTGATAAAAACGCATTGGAGACAGGCCTGGCATTAAAGGATCGGTATGGCGGAAAGGTGACGGTGATTTCCATGGGGCCTCCTCAGGCCAAGGCAGTTTTAAGAGAGGCTCTGGCCATGGGAGCCGATGAGGCATATCTGGTGACAGACCGGGCATTTGGCGGCTCGGATACCTATGCTACCAGTTACATACTGTCCCAGGCAATCAAGAAGCTTGGCAAATTTGACATGATTTTAGGCGGCAAGCAGGCCATTGACGGAGATACGGGCCAGACGGCTCCCAGTATTGCGGAGCATCTGGGGGCCACCCGTCTGACATATGTACTGAGCCTGGAAGTAGAGGGCGATAAGGTAATTGCCAGACGGCAGGTAGAGGAAGGCGTCGAAGTCATCGAGACCAGGTTCCCGGTTCTGTGCACTGCCACAAAGGAGAGCAATAAACCTCGATATGCTACCATCAAGGGAGTACTGAATTCCCTGAAGGCGGAGATCGGCGCCATTACGCTGGCAGATCTGCCGGAAGCAGACACCACGAAAATGGGGCTTAAGGGTTCGCCTACCAAGGTGAAGGCGACCTTTACACCAAAGAGAACCGCCAACTGTATCAATATTGAGGGAAACAGTCCGGCCCAGGTGGCAGGCGGGCTGATTGATAAGCTGGTTGAGGCAAAGGTACTCTAAAAAGCAGGAAGAGGAGGTCGTCAGAGATGAGTTTTGATACATGTAAGGATGTATGGGTATTTATCGAATGCTTCCAGGGAGAACCGAAGAGTGTGGGCCTGGAGCTGTTGGGCCAGGGCAGGAAACTGGCCGACGGGCTAAAGCAGAAGCTGTGTGCCGTTGTCATTGGAAAAGATGTGGATGTGGCTGTGAAAGAGGCCAGCGCTTACGGCGCCGATAAGGTCTATGTGGTGAAAGGCCAGGAATATGAGAATTATTCCGCAGATGCCTACGGAAACGTGTTTTTAAAGCTTTGCGGGAAATATGAACCCAACACGATTCTGGTAGGGGCAACCGTAAACGGAAGGGATCTTGGCTCCAAGATTGCGGTAAGCTTAAGAACAGGCCTGACTGCGGATTGTACGGCTTTAAGCGTAGACGAGGAAAGCGGCAACGTAGTATGGGAAAGGCCGGCATTTGGAGGAAACCTTTACGCACAGATTCTGTGCAGCGAGACAAGGCCTCAGATGGGTACCTGCCGTCCGGGAGCCTTTAAGAAGCCGCCAAGAAATGAAGACAACAGGCCGGAGATCATTGAAGAGGAAATCCGCACCCCGGAAAGCGAAATCCGCACCAAGGTTCTGGATTTCATCAAGGCCTGCGAAGACAATGACATGCGTCTGGATGAGGCCGATGTGATTGTATCCGGCGGACGGGGGATGAAAAACGGAGAAAATTTTGCAATCCTTAAGGAACTGGCCGATGTGCTGGGCGGTACGGTAGGATGCTCCAGAGCGGCGGTGGACGCGGGATGGATGCCTCAGACAAAACAGGTAGGCCAGACAGGTTCCACGGTAACTCCCAAGATTTATTTTGCCTGCGGGATTTCCGGGGCCGTACAGCATGTGGCCGGTATGAGCGGCTCAGGTACCATTGTGGCCATCAATAAGGATGAGACGGCGCCGATTTTTGAGGTGGCAGATTACGGCATCGTAGGAGATCTGTTTGAAGTGGTTCCGGCTCTGGTAAAGGAACTGAAAATAAGGCAGCAGGGGTAATGCCGTCCGGGGGCCGGGCCGCTGGCGGAATAATATGGATTGGCGGGAGATGAATCATGTTTGAAGAAATGAAAATAAATCCCGGGCAGAAGCAGCTTTACATAGACAGGGGGTATTGGACAGAAGAGACCCTGCTGGACCGATGGCAGCGGACCGTGTCCATGTATCCGGATCGTGAGTATGTGGCAGATGACCGCAAAAACCGGTATACCTACCGTCAGATGGATGAAGCCTCTTCCGTTCTGGCCGCATATTTAAAGGAAATCGGTGTGAAACCTCATGATGTGGTTTCTTTCCAGATTCCTGTATGGAGCGAGTTTGTTTTGATTGTCATTGCCTGCCTGAAGGTGGGGGCGGTGATGCATCCCATCGGCTTGAGCCATGAGGAAGCGGACTTGGTCTATGGGATGAATAAAACCGGAACAAGGGTATATTTTGGTGTTACATGGTTCAAAAACAAGGATTATGAGTCAAGGATTCTCTCTGTGCGCAGTCAGATTCCGTCCTTGGAACAGGTCGTGCTTCTGGATTCTACCAGGAAACCCCAAAGCGATTGCATCACTCTGTCGGAAATCATGAGGACCCGGAAGCCTTTGGCCCGCGAGGAATTTGGAGGCATGAACGGCTTTGATGTGACATTGATTCTGTGTACCTCAGGAACCACAGGCGGCAATAAAGGGGTCATGCTGACTCACAACAACATTATATTCAGCGAAGAGATGTTTAACAGGGAATTGGGTTTGGATGAGCGGGACGTAATGTTTATGCCGGCGCCGCTGCACCACGCCACCGGGTTTCATCACGGGGTGATTGCGCCTATGCTGATGGGAGCCAAACTGGTACTGCAGCAGAAATTTTCCTGCCAGGAGGCCATTGATTTGATGAACCGGGAGCAGTGTACCTACTCCATGGGGGCCACTCCGTTTATCTATGATATTCTGCGGCACATGGAGGAAAAGGGAGGGGCCCTGCCTTATCTGAAATTTTACTTGTGCGGAGGTGCCCCGGTTCCCGGTTATATGGTGCAAAAGGCGGATCAATATGGAATCCGGCTGTGCGAGGTGTACGGTTCTACGGAAAGTGTGCCCCATGTGTTTGTACGGCCGGGGGAGGCCCTGGATTTGGATGGCCGTACCTCCGGGCGGGCTATGGCAGGCGTGGAGGTGCGGGTGGTTGACGAGAAGGGGCAGGATGTGCCTCCGGGAGTAATCGGGGAGGAAATCTCCAGAGGCCCCAATGTGTTTGTGGGGTATCTGAAGGATCGGGAAACCACAGACCGTCTTTTGACAGAGGAAGGCTGGTTTTACAGCGGGGATCTGTGTGTCAGCGACGAGAAGGGCAATATCCACATTGTAGGCCGGAAGAAAGATATGATCGTGCGGGGCGGGGAGAATCTGAACGCCAATGAGATTGACAATGATGTGGAGGGCTGCCCGGGAGTCTGGGACCATGCGGTCATCGGTATGCCGGATGAGCGCATGGGAGAACGGATCTGCGTCTTTGTGGTGCCGGAAGCGGGAATGGCCGTAACGCTGGAGGATATGACCTGCTATATGAAGGAGAAGCATGTGCAGAAGCGGTACTGGCCGGAACGGGTGGAGATGATCGACAAGATTCCCCGCACCGCAAGCGGCAAGGTAAAAAAATATCTGCTTTTGGAAGAGCTTAAGAAAAGGGGATAAGGAAATGTCGACACAGGAATATGGCCCCAGAAGGAGCCGGGTTACCAGAAAGCCTCAGGTTCAGTGTCCTGAAGTGGTGTTTTACCGGTGCGGCGTATGCGGACGGATCCTGCAGCAGGTTGGATGTGCGGACAGGGTGCCAGAGCTTTTCTGCTGCGGAGAAAAGATGGAGGTTTTAAAGCCTGTCCCGGCAAAAGAGATGGGGGAAGGGCTGGCTCTTACTTACCAGATTGTAGGCGGATACAATGACAATGCCGTGCGGGTGTCCTGGAAAGTAAAGGAGCCTTTGGTTTTAGAATGGCTGTATTTAAAAACCTACACAGGCGGTTATATGAAGTATCTGATTCCCGGGAAGAAGCCTCCCATGGTGTTTGCCCTGGCAGATGAGGATGCCTTTGCCTACTGTGATGAGAGTCCGTGTCTGGAATGTGTGTTTTGGTGCAAGAGAGGATTTGTGATATACGGATATGTACAGGGAATGGGACTGGTAGAATTGCCGATAGACAAAGCCAATGCTTACTGGCAGTCAGGCACAGAACACAAGCAGACGGCAGAATAACAAAACATAAGGAGGTTTTGTTTTATGAGTAGTGGAGAAAAAGCCAGTGTGTCTGGTGTGAATAAGATTGACTGGAGAACCGTGATCGTGTTTGTATCCATCGCGTTCAGTTCTCAGTGCGGCGGCGGTTTTGCGGCAGGTTCCACGCCGTGGTCCTATTTTTTCGCGAATACCGGTTTTTATGGGATGCTGCCGGAGGTGACACAGGCGTATTTCTGTATGTTTATGCCCTTTGTGGTGGCAGGAATTAACTGTTTTATGATTTATTTCTTTATGAAATTTGCCATGGATTTCAGAACCTTTGACTATGGCCATTTTCTGGCGAAATATGGGGAAAGGTTTCTGGGAGGTAAATTGGCAAAGCCCATGCAGATCGTATATGAATTTAACTTTAACTGGCTTTTGATTGTATGCATGGCGTTGGCTTATTCTTCCTCCGGTTCCGCTCTGGCGGAGCTGACGGGAATTCCCTATCTGCTTACTACCTTTATCGTAGGAATCATCATGTTTGTGCTCTGCATGAAGGGCAGCGACCTGGTGCGGAAGAACGCAGTATTTATGAGCGCGGTGATTTTCATCGCCCTGATCGTGGTCAATGTTCCCAATGTGTTTTACAATCTTGGAAACGGCAACTTAAGCAGGGAAATGGCGGTTATGTCCGGTAACATGGATGCAGCCATCGCGTCAGGCGCAGGAAGCTTTATCAAATACCTGCTTACTGCCTTTGCATGGGCCTATATTTTCTCCGGACAGAACCTGGGCGGCTTCGGCGCTTATGTGAATCACGCCCAGCTGTTTACCAACAAGCGGACGCTGCGCTGGGCGGTGGTGCTGTCCGTTATCCTGAACTGGGCCTTTCTGCAGATGACCGTAGTGAACCTGGCGGCCAATTATTCTCAGGTTTATGAGGGATGGGCCGCAGGAAAGGCCGTTTATACCATCTTGGTGGTACAGAACGGCGTGGGAAGCGGCATGGTAAAAGGGGTAATGCTGACCCTGATTACGGTGGCAATCTTCTTCGCAACCATTTCCACAGCAATCAATTATGCCCAGGGCTTCAATGACCGTGTGTTGAACTGGTACCAGAAGAAGGTAAATGAGGATCCGGAAGTATCGGCAAAGAAGAGAAATAAACGGGGCGCCATCCTTACCCTGGTGTATATCTGCCTGACCTGGGGCGTGTCTCAGGCCGGCCTGACAGCGCTGGTTTCCAAAGGCCTTACCCTGGTTTCCTTTATTAACCTGTTTACATTGATTATGCCCACCATTGTCAATGTGATTATCGGGTGGCCGGATGCAGATTATTCGAAACTGAAGAAATTAAAGTAGAATGCCCTGGGGGACATGAGAAACAGGCGATGGTGAAACTTGGATGGTCACCATCGCCGTTGCGTTGTAAGGCGCAAAGCCCGGATTTTAAAGGGATGGGCGGGAAACAGGGGGAAGATTCAAGTGGTGGGCAACCATGAAGTTGGCAAATGCCTCTACGGCTGCGGTAATGAAGTTTTTCTTGCTGTAGACCATGTAAATCATGCGGGTGTCCTTAGGGACATCGGATAAATGGATTTTTGAAAGGTTGTCAAACTGTTTGAGAAACGGGGTGTCTGCGACGATGGCGGCTTTGCCGGAGGTGACGATCTGTCCGGCAATGGAGATTTCGTCATCATAGGAATAAAGCGCCTCCACGCCCTTTTCTTTCAGCAGCCCCCGCACGGTCCGGCCGATGGGAAGGGTGTCGCGGTAAGTCATCAGCTTGCAGCCTTTTAATTCGGTCAGGAATATGGAATCCCGGGGCGCAAGGGGATGGGTGTTGGAAACAATAAGGATTAATTCCTGGTAGGTGATGGGGACAAATACCAGGTCAGGCATTTCCGATATCATGGAACAGAAGCCCAGGTCGTATCTTCCCTCTGAAACTCCGCCGGCGATTTCCAAGGACATGCCCTGATAAATGTTAAAGTTGGCCAGGGGATTTTTGGTGCGGTAATGTTCCAGGGCATTGGGAAGAAAGTCGCCCAGAAGG
Source organism: uncultured Hungatella sp. (assembly GCA_964460025.1). Lineage (GTDB taxonomy): Bacteria > Bacillota > Clostridia > Lachnospirales > Lachnospiraceae > UBA3402. The sequence continues at coordinate 11,416 of CAYWRB010000012.1, read as the reverse complement.
GTAGGGATACAGCCGATATCAATGGTGCCGCTGATCCTTCCGGCCTGTTCCTTCATCAGGGCGATGCCGTGTTCCAGGATCCCTAAGGATTCGTTTACATAGCCATAGAATTCTTCGCCGTATTTTGTCAGATGGATACAGCGTCCCTTTTTCTGGAACAGAGAGACTCCCAGCTCTTTTTCAAGGGAAGCGATGGAGTCGCTGAGGCTGGGCTGGGTGATGTAAAGTTCTTTGGCGGCTTTTGTGTAGTGCTGGACTTCAGCAAGCTTTCTGAAATAGTATAACTGTGGCAGATTCATAGAGACCCTCCCATCATTTATATACACATTATACAGGAAATCATAATAAAAGGCCAGAAGCATTTGACAAATTTGTGAAAAGTTTCTACTATATTTCTATGAGCATTTTATAAGAAAAGGGGGATTTGGGATGAAGGAGATTTACCGCAATATATTTCAGGAGACCATCTCCTATCCGGACCGCCATATGAGTCCGCGTAATCTCTATATCATAAGGGGGCAGGACCGCAGTCTGATGGTGGATACTTCTTTTCGGTTCCCCAGGGACTGGGAGATTCTGAGGAATATGGTGGAAAGCCTGGGGATTGCTTATGAAAAGCTGGATATCTTTATTACCCATGACCATCCGGATCACACCGGACTGGCGCCGGATCTTATGGGGCTGGGAGCGCGGGTATATATGAATCCGGAAGAGACCAGGAAACGGTCGGATCTTCTCCACAGCTATCTGGCGGATGAAGCCTCCCGAATCGCCAATCTGCGCATTGTGGGTGTGACAAAGGAGGATACGCCGGAGGTGTATGAGACATTTATGGAGTACACCACACGGGCTTATGAGGAGCACAAAGAGGAGCGGAATATTGCCTTTACTCCCATACATCCGGGTGCTTCGTTGGAATATGGAGGATATGGGTTTAAGGTAATATCTCTGAAAGGGCATACCTTTGGACAGTGTGGTCTGTATGAGAAGGAGCATAAGCTTCTGTTTTGCGGAGACCAGATCATGAAGGAGATTGTGCCCATTGTGGGAAGCCAGCAGAAGGATCTGGGACTTTTAAGAAGCTATATGCAGTCTCTGGGGGAACTGATGGAACATTATAAGGACTGTCATATTCTGCCCTGCCACTATGGCCGGATTGAGGATGTGGCATGTGAGGCAAACCGGATTATTTTGGGATACCTGGACAAGTGTGAGATTATGAAAAATGTTCTGGTGGAGAGCGGCTGTGAGATGACAACCAGAGATGTGGGAGTGCGCGCTTACGGCAGGAGCCAGGGACCGCCGGATTACAAGCATTTTGTCTCCTGCACGCAGATTTGGGCCAAGACTTTTTCCTGTCTGGAATTCTTATATGAGGAAGGGTTTGTGGAGCGCATGGAGCGGGACGGGATTGTTTACTGGAAAAAGCGGGATGCAAATTAGTTCATGCGTTTCAGCATAACCGGGGCCAGCAGGGCCGCTATGAAGGTCATGGCTCCCATCACCAGATAGGCGGTCCCATAGCTGAACATTCCGGCGATCTGTCCGGTCATGACAGGACCCAGGGTCATGCCGATGCCGTAAAGGGCCTGGAACATTCCCATGGCGGTAGACTGATTCTCCTGGGGAACAAACCGGATAATCAGGGACATGAGGACCGAATTGGCCATCAGGTTGCTGACGCCGCCAATGATCTGTGCGGCGTAAAGAAAATACATATTTTTACCGTATGCCACCAGCAGGCAGGAAAAGGCCATGGCGAAAAAGCCAATGGCCACTGCCTGGCTGGTGTTTAATTTTTTCAGGACCTTTTTTCCGATAAAACCTGCGGCCAGAATCTGTACCAGAGTAAATAAAACCGTATTGAAGCCGATCTCAAACGCGGAGGCGCCTAATTCCCTGGCTACGGTAGAGGTAAAGGAAAATACGGTGCCCTGAAGGAAAGCCTGCATGATGATGGCAAAAAAAGAGGCGCACAAAACCGCCGGATTGGAAAAGACGGCGATCACATGGCTGACCTGGAAAGGCTCTCTTTTTAAAGCGATGGGTTTTAACTGAACGGCGCAGAGAATGGCAACAATGCCGGTAAGGAAACTGCATATCAGGGGAATCCGGTATCCCCAGAGGGAGGCAGTGATTAACCCCAAGATAAATGCAATCAGTTTCCCGGCGCTGTTGAAGGCATTGACATTGGTTACGGCCTGAACACTTTCATCGGCCTCGTAGTAAGCTGCGTACAGAATGGTGAAAGCCAGCCAGGAGGATGCGGCGATTCCGGCCAGGATGCGGCAGATGATAATGGTTACAAAATGGGTGGCGAAAATCAGACCGAAGGAAGAAACCGTGGTAAAAACCGTGCCCATTAAGATCGTTTTTTTATAGCATCCGGTGACGTCTGTGACGATTCCAAGAGGAATCCGCACCAGCATCTGGGTAAAGCCGTACATGCCGGTCATGATGCCGATGAGACTGGCAGTAAACCCCAAGGTCTGAAGATAGGGGGTGAAATAGGGCATATGGCAGTATTCGGATGCCCAGAAAAAGACAATGGTAATGCTGAGAAGCTGGCGGGAACGTTTCATCATCGGTGTACCTCGTTGTTATGTTCTTTTTGGCCTGCATCCATGCTGAAGCGGGGCTGCAGGGCAGCCATCGCCTGAGGCGGATGTACATGGCAAATCCGTCAGCCGGAGCGTGTTCCCGGGATAATCAGTGTGAGACCGGACACCTCCGATACAGCCGAAAGCCATACTCCTCCCGGAACTGACGGATATGGTTATTATAAGACAAAGAACCGGCATTTACAAGGGAAATTTTCGTCAACAAAGATGCTTTCCTTTTTACAGGAAAAATGATAGAATGGAAGAATAAAATCCACGGAGCAATACCGGATATACCGGCGTGGGAAATATGATAGGAGAAGACAATGGCATTATATGATTATTCAGGAGCACTGAAACAGGGGCGCAGACAGTATCAGGATGCTTTGCAGAAGGGAAGATACCCCTATCTTCCGGTGCTGGATGATATTTTGTCCTACACGGAGATTGTGTCAGAGGTAAGCCTTGGGGTGATGGATATTCCTTTATCTAAGATTGTGGGAACAAAGACAGAGGGGCGAACCAGGGCTTTTGCAGAGAATTTTATGCCTCTTTTGCCGGAGAAATCAGAGTTTGGGGCCAAATGGGCGTCTCTGTATGATCACCAGATCAGCGAGGGGATCCATGATCCCATTGTGGCCTATGAATTTATGAATAAATTCTATGTGCAGGAGGGGAACAAGCGGGTCAGCGTCATGAAGTATGTGGGAGCATACAGCATCACGGGCCAGGTAACCCGTCTGATTCCCAAGAAAACAGACGACAAAGAAAATAAATTGTACTATGAATTCCTTGATTTTTATCAGGTGTCCTTCAACTGCGATGTCTGGTTCAGCAAGGAAGGCGGCTATAAAGAGTTGTTGGAGGTTATGGGGAAGGAGCCGGAGCGGGTCTGGGATGAGGAGGAGCGTCTCTCTTTTAAAACTACCTATGACCGGTTTGCCAAGGCATTCCGCATGGCAGGCGGCGACAAGCTGGATCTGACCTGTTCGGACGCATTTTTGATTTATGCAAAGATCTCCGGCTACACGGAAGTAGAGGACAAAACGGAAAAGGAGATGCTCCAGGAACTTCAGAAGATGTGGAAGGAGGTTCAGCTGGCATCCAGCGGAGGCCAGGTGGAGCTGATTGAGGATCCGGAGGAGGAGGAAACTGCGGCTAAGAAGCCGTCTCTCTTAAACTGGCTGCTTCCCGTAGGCACCGTGGAACCGTCCATGTTAAAGATTGGGTTTGTCTATACCAAGACGGCGGATACCTCCAGCTGGACTTATGCCCACGAGCTGGGAAGAATGCATCTGGAACAGGCGTTTGACGGAAAGATGAAGACCATGGCATTTGATCAGGCCAATACGGATGCTGAGGTGGAGGCTGCCGTTGAGCAGGCTGTGGATGCAGGCTGCAACGTGATATTCACCACCACGCCTCAGATGGTAAATCAAAGCGTCCGGTCTGCCATTCAGCATCCGGAGGTAAAAATCTATAACTGCTCCATAGGGGTATCTTATACCTCCATATGCACGTATTATCCCAGAATGTATGAATGCAAGTTTTTGATGGGCGCCATTGCGGCTGCCCTGTCAAAGACCGATCATTTAGGGTATGTGGCGGACTATCCGATTTACGGAACCATGTCCAATATCAATGCCTTTGCCCTGGGGGCCAGGATGATCAATCCTGATGTGAAGATCCGGCTGGAATGGTCCAGGGTGAAGAACCACAGAGCCAGAGAGCGTCTTGCGGAGGAAGGAATCGTATTTATTTCCGGGGACGATATGATTACGCCGGAGCATGCGTCCAGAGAATACGGGCTTTATGTGAAGAGGGAAGACGGCAGTGTGGATAACCTGGCGGTTCCTATCTGGCATTGGGGAAAATTTTATGAGAGAATCGTAAAGAACATCTGCAGAGGAGCGAACGAGGCGGATGCCATGAAGGGAAAGAAGGCCGTAAACTACTGGTGGGGAATGTCGGCGGATGTGATTGATGTAATTTGTGCTCAGGATATGCCTCACGGCACTCACAGATTGATTGAGTTTCTGAAGAGTTCCATCCGGGCAGGCAGTTTTCATCCCTTTGACGGACTGATCTATTCCCAGAACGGGGTGATTCGATGCAAAGAGGGAGAAAGCCTGGGACCGGATGCGATTCTGACCATGAACTGGCTGGCAGAGAATGTCATAGGGCAGGTTCCGGAGCCGGAAGAACTGACAGATGAGGCCCGAATGCTTCAGAAATTACAGGGGGCCGACGTAGATGAAAAAAGCCGCACAGAAGAATGAAGCCATAAACATTCTGGTACTGGCAGACCATGAGTCAAAATATCTGTATGATTACTATGAACCCGGGAAATTAGAGGGAGTGGACCTGATTATTTCCTGCGGGGATCTGGAAGCCAGCTATCTGACTTTTTTTGCCACCCTCTGTCATGTACCGGTGCTTTATGTCAGAGGAAATCACGATAAAAGCTACGATTATAAACCGCCGGAAGGGTGCATCTGCATCGAGGATGATATTTTCGTGTACAAAGGTATCCGGATTCTGGGGCTGGGAGGCTCTATGGAATATATTCCCGGAGCCAGCGATCAGTACACGGAAAGAGCCATGAGATGGCGGATAAGAAAGCTGAGATGGAAGCTGTGGAAAAATAGAGGGTTTGATGTGCTGGTGTCTCACGCACCGGCTTACAAGGTGAATGATATGGAGGATCTTCCTCACCAGGGGTTTGACTGCTTCAGGACACTGATGGAAAAATACGAGCCTAAGCTGTTTGTCCACGGACATGTTCACGCCACCTATGGTACGGGATTTAAACGGAGAGACACCTTCGGAAAGACGATGGTGATAAATGCGTATGAGTATTATATTGTGGAATATCCATAGCTGACAGTTTGTACGGGAATGTGTGCCGCGAGTTGGTCTGTGCAGGCATGTTGAAAAAATCAAAAGAACGAAAGGGGAAAATTGTGAGTAAGAAAAGTGGATTAGAAAAAAAACTTAGCGGAACTATGAGTGAGTTTAAGGCCTTTATTTTAAAAGGAAATATTATCGATATGGCAGTCGGTGTCATTATCGGCGGTGCCTTCAGTAAGATCGTTACCTCTCTGGTCAACGATATACTGATGCCTTTGCTGGGAGCCGTGACAGGGGGTGCTTCTTTTAATTCCTACAAATATGTGATTCATCCGGCAGTGCTTGATGAGGCCGGGAGTGTGGTGACCCCTGAGGCGGCAGTCTTATATGGAAGTTTTATTCAGAATATTATTGATTTTCTCATAGTAGGCCTGTGTATGTTTTTTATGGTAAAGGCAGTGGCTATGGTGACTTCCAGATTTCATCACGAGGAGGAGAAGAAAGAGGAACCGGCTCCGGCAGGGCCTACGGCGGAGGAACTTCTGGCAGAGATCAGAGATTTGCTGAAGGAAGACAAGCAAGTGTAGAAAGGAAAACGGCGATTGAATGAGTGAAGGGCCTAAACCAAGAAGCAGGAAAAAGAAGCCCTTTCCTGTAAAAGCGGTTGTGATTGGAGTGATAACTGCCCTTGCTGCGGCAGGTGCGGGCACAGGGCTGTATCTATATACGGGGAAACAGTATGAAACCGTATTTTTTCCTCATACGGTGATCAATGGGCATGACGTGTCCCGCAAGACTACACAGGAAGTAAAGGATCTGATTACGGCAGGCATTGAAGGATACACCCTTACAATACAGGAACGGGAAGGGAAGACGGAGCAGATCACCGGGGAAGAGATTGGGCTTCATTCCGTCTTTGACGGAAGTTTGGAAGAATATTTGGAGGCCCAGGATCCTATGAGATGGTGGCAGGCGCAGGGGGCGGAATATGAGATTTCCACTATGATTGCCTATGACGAGGAAAAGCTTCAAGAGAAGATAAAAAATCTTGCCTGTTTCTCAGAGGAAAATGCCAGAGAGCCCAAAGACGCCTATGTGTCTGATTATGAGCCTGGACAGGGCTTTCGGGTGATACCGGAGGAGCCGGGAACCATACTGGAACAGGATAAGGTGGCATTGGGAATCGCGGATGCCATATCAAATCTGAAGACAGAACTGAACCTGGAAGAACTGGATGCGTATAAAAAGGCAGCCCGGACTTCGGAGGATGAAGCGCTGCAGGCCAGAGCGGCGGAGCTGAACCGTTATGTGACCATGACGGTGACCTATCTGTTTGGGGATGAGAGGGAGATTTTGGACGGCGATACCATAGCCCAGTGGATGTCCATAGGGGAGGACGGCCAGGTATCCTTTGACGCGGAACAGATAGCTTCTTATGTAAAGGAGCTGGCATCCAAATACGATACGGCATATAAGGAAAAGACCCTTAAGACTTCATATGGCTCTACGGTAACGATCAGTAAGGGATTTTATGGCTGGAAGATGAATCAAGGAGAAGAGGCTAAGGAGCTTTACAATGTGCTCCAGTCCGGGGAGAGTCAGACCCGGGAGCCTGTATATACCCAGAGGGCCAACAGTCATGGGGCCAACGACTATGGGGATACCTATGTGGAGATCAATCTGACGGCTCAGCATCTGTTTTTTTATAAAGACGGAAACCTGGTGGTGGAGTCGGATTTTGTGTCGGGAAATCATGCCAGAGGGTATGATACCCCTTCAGGGGCCTATCCTGTGACATACAAACAGAGGGATGCAGTGTTAAAAGGTGCGACTTATCGGACTCCGGTGAAATACTGGATGCCGTTTAACGGCAACATCGGCATGCATGATGCAAACTGGCGCGGCTCCTTTGGAGGGAAAATCTATATGACTAATGGCTCTCATGGCTGCATTAATCTGCCGCCATCCGTGGCGAAGGTCATATTTGAAAATATTTCTCAGGGAATGCCGGTTTTATGCTATCATCTGGAGGGAACGGATAATAAAACAACATCTGGTTCCCAACCGGCGGCGCCTGCAGCACCGGCGCCAACGACTGCTGCCCAGCCGGAAGGAGGTTCACCTGGTACCAATCCTTCGGAGCCTGGAAACCCGGCTCAGGAATCTTCACCGGAGTCTCTTCCTGCGGAGTCCATACCTGCCGATCCGGGAGCCGGGCAGCCGGCCTTGGGAACGGATTCAGGAGAAAGTGGTTCCACGTCTGAAAGTTCCGGCGGCACCGGAAGCGGAGGACCTGGAAATCCCGGCGGTCCAGGAAGTCCGGGAGGCAGCGATCCCGGCGGTCCAGGAAGTCCGGGAGGAGGTGATCCCGGCGGCCCAGGGAGTCCGGGAGGCAGTGATCCTGGCAGTCCAGGAAGCACGGGAGGCAGTGATCCCAGTGGTCCAGGAAGCATAGGAGGCAGCGATCCTGGCGGTCCAGGAAGCACGGGAGGCAGCGATCCTGGCGGTCCAGGAAGCACGGGAGGCAGTGATCCTGGCGGTCCAGGAAGCACAGGAGGCAGTGATCCCGGCGGTCCTGGCGGAGGTGATCCGGGAACTCCCGTTGGTCCCGGAAGTACTTTGTGAGGCTGTATTTGAGATGACGGAAGTAATTGAAACAGGAGTTTGAGTGCAGCTATGAGCCGCTAATGCTGGCAGCCAGCAGAGGCGGCTCTTGCTTTGCCGGTGAAGATTCTCAATTATTTCGAACAAATGTTTGCAAAAAATTATATTATATGATATGATGGTTTCCGAAACCAAAAGTTGGGATACACTATGATGAAAGACGATAAGGAGTTTGGTCATGTCGAAACAATATATAAAAATACGCGGAGCCAATGAACACAATTTAAAGGATGTGACTCTCGACATTCCCAGGGACCAGATGGTGGTTCTGACAGGGTTAAGCGGCTCGGGAAAGTCTTCCCTGGCTTTTGATACCATTTATGCGGAGGGGCAGAGGCGGTATATGGAGTCCTTATCCTCCTACGCCAGACAGTTTTTGGGACAGATGGAGAAGCCGGAGGTGGAGAGCATCGAAGGACTTTCACCTGCGATTTCCATTGATCAGAAATCTACCAACCGGAACCCAAGGTCAACAGTGGGAACCGTGACAGAGATCTACGATTATATGCGTCTTCTGTATGCCCGAATCGGTATCCCACACTGTCCCAAGTGCGGAAGAGAGATTAAGAAACAGAGTGTGGATCAGATGGTGGACCAGATTCTGGATATGCCGGAGAGAACCAAGATACAGATTCTTGCTCCGGTGGTCCGGGGACGCAAGGGGGAACATGTAAAGGTTCTGGATCAGGCCAGGAAAAGCGGTTATGTGAGGATTCGAATCGACGGAAATCAGTATGAGCTGTCAGAAGAGATTAAGCTGGATAAGAATATAAAGCACAATATTGAGATTATTGTAGACCGTCTGGTGGTGCGGCCAGGCATTGAAAAACGTCTGACAGACTCTATTGAGACGGCCATGAGCCTGGGGAACGGACTGATGATGGTGGATGTGACTGACGGGGAGATGCTGAACTTCAGTCAGAATTTTGCCTGCCCGGACTGCGGTATCAGCATTGATGAGGTAGAGCCCAGAAGTTTTTCCTTCAATAATCCTTTCGGCGCCTGCCCGGACTGTTTCGGTCTTGGATATAAGATGGAGTTTGACGAGGATCTGATGATTCCGGACAAGTCCTTAAGCATTATGCAGGGGGCCATCGTGGTGATGGGGTGGCAGTCCTGTGCAGACAAGGGAAGCTTTACCAGGGCAATTTTAGACGCTCTGGCAAAGGAATATCATTTCAGCCTGGATACGCCTTTTGAAGAGTATCCGGAGAATATCCGCCATGTGCTGATCTATGGAACGGACGGCAGAGAGGTGAAGGTGCATTACAAGGGGCAGAGAGGGGAAGGGGTCTATGATATGGCCTTTGAGGGCCTGCTGCGCAATGTGGAGCGGCGGTACCGGGAGACATATTCGGAGGCCAGCAAAGCAGAGTATGAGTCCTTTATGAGAATTACCCCCTGTTCTCTGTGCAAGGGAAAGCGTCTGAAGCAGTCGTCCCTTGCGGTGACCGTAGGTGATATGAATATATTTGATGCCACCAACATGTCTATTGTGGATTTTCGTCAATTTATCGACAACCTGCAGCTGAGCGCCATGCAGCAGGCCATCGGCGCACAGATTTTAAAGGAAATCAGGGCCAGAATTACATTTTTAATTGATGTGGGCCTGGATTATTTGGCGTTGTCCCGCGCCACGGGAACCTTGTCCGGAGGAGAGGCCCAGCGGATTCGTCTGGCTACCCAGATCGGATCCGGATTGGTGGGGGTCGCTTATATTTTGGATGAGCCCAGTATCGGACTTCATCAGAGAGACAATGATAAGCTTCTGCGCACCCTGTTCCATCTTCGGGATTTGGGGAATACGGTGATTGTGGTGGAACACGATGAGGATACCATGCGGGCAGCGGATTATATTGTGGATATCGGACCGGGGGCAGGGGAACACGGAGGACGTGTGGTAGCTGCAGGTACGGTTGAGGATATCATCAACTGTCCGGAGTCTATCACAGGAGCTTACTTAAGCAAAAAGATCCAGATTCCGGTGCCTAAGGAGAGGAGAAAGCCTACAGGATGGCTGACGATCCGGGGCGCGGCGGAGAATAATCTGAAAAATATTGATGTGAAGATACCTTTGGGCATCATGACTGCAGTCACAGGAGTATCCGGATCTGGAAAAAGCTCCCTGATCAATGAGATTCTGAACAAGGAGCTGTCCAAAAAGCTTAACCGGGCCAGGACCATTCCGGGAAAGCATAAGAAAATTGAAGGAGTGGAGCAGCTGGATAAGGTGATTACCATTGACCAGTCTCCCATAGGAAGGACACCCCGGTCCAATCCGGCTACCTATACAGGAGTATTTGATATGATCCGCGATCTGTTTGCCTCCACAGTGGATGCCAAGGAGCGGGGATATAAAAAAGGACGATTCAGCTTTAATGTAAAAGGCGGCCGCTGCGAGGCCTGCGGCGGCGATGGTATCATCAAGATAGAGATGCATTTCTTACCGGATGTGTATGTGCCATGTGAGGTCTGCGGCGGCAAGCGGTACAACAGAGAGACGCTGGAGGTGAAGTACAAAGGGAAAAGCATTTATGATGTGCTGAATATGACGGTGGAGGAGGCTATGAAGTTTTTCGAGAATGTGCCTTCCATTTACCGAAAGATTTCTACTCTCTACGATGTGGGCCTTTCCTATATCCGGCTGGGCCAGCCCTCTACGGAATTGTCAGGAGGCGAGGCACAGAGAATCAAACTGGCTACGGAGTTAAGCCGTAGGGGGACAGGCAAGACCATCTATATTCTGGATGAACCTACCACAGGGCTGCATTTTGCAGATGTCCATAAGCTGGTGGACATCCTGCGCAAGCTGTCAGAGGGCGGCAATACCATCGTGGTGATTGAACATAATCTGGATGTGATAAAGACGGCGGATTACATTATTGATATGGGGCCCGAAGGCGGCGACAGAGGAGGTACTGTGATTGCGAAGGGAACGCCGGAGGAGGTAGCCCAGTGTCCGGAATCTTATACAGGGATGTATGTGAAGAAATATTTGGGATAGTGTTTTTGATGTGTTCTTCGTGAGGGTGGACGTACAGTAGGTTCAGGACGTGTGGCTACAATTATTAATTATGGCTAAAGAAAAACTTTTTTAGAGCCACAAGAATATAAAAAATGCTAATATGTGAATGTGCCACAGGAAAAAAAGAAGTACCATAGGAATAGCAAGCATAAGGTGCAGTATTTATCTATAGCATGAAATAGATTGGAAGGAGACTGGATGGACAACAAAAATGAAATGATGGAAACAAATCAGTCGTTGGATACATTGATTGCTAATTCGATTGATTTAATACAAT
>CAYWRB010000011.1:6405-21134 GCA_964460025.1 uncultured Hungatella sp. | reverse complement strand
AGTATACCAAAAAAAGAATCTATTTAGAACATATTAAGCGTTGATTCAATACTAAACGCTTAGTTGAGCGTCACAAATACCATGTACACAAACACAGAAAGCGAAGCTTGAAATATGTTGCGGAAATGAATATAATGGGAAGGAGATAAGCTCCTGATGGAGGCTGTGGCGGGATTCAAAAATACAGGAGGCATTCCAATGAAAACAGCAATTATATCCGATACCCACAATCTGCTGCGTCCGGAGGTTATAAACGTGATGAAATCCTGCGATGCGGTTATTCATGCCGGTGACGTCAGCTCTCAGAAGATCATAGACCAGATCCTGTCATACAAAAAGGCGGATGCTCCGTTTTTTGTGGTCAGAGGCAATAATGATAAGGAATGGGCGGCTCATCTGCCGGAGTCATTGATATTTACCCTGGAAGGAATTCAGATTTTCATGGTTCATAATAAAAAGGATATTCCGGCAGATTTAGGAGACAACAAGATTGTAATTTACGGACACTCCCATAAGTATGCACAAGGGATGAGAGACGGGCGGCTGTGGCTGAATCCGGGAAGCTGTGGAAAGAGAAGATTCACCCAGCCGATTACCATGGCAGTCTTGTATCTGGAAAAAGGGGACTGGCGGGTGGAGAGGCTTGATATTCCCCATGGGGAAGCTGCAGGTTCCGAACCGTACGGGCTTCCTGCAGATCTTCCCGCAGCGGTTGACAACAGTTTAAGACGGATGTAAAAAGGACAGTCTGTTGCCAGAATCAGCAGCGCCCTGAAGGTGCATCCGGATTTTGTGGAGACGGTGTGCAGGATTAAAGTGACACATCCCGGAGTGACGGCAGCAGGGATTGTAGATAAGATGGAAGTGAATAAGATGACTTAGTATACGGAAACAGAATTTATATTTCACGGAGAAAGGCAGGAATTATGGATGAGTTTATATCGCATTATGCTGGTAGATGACGAGGAGGAAGTCCGCAAGGCCATGATTCGCAAGATGGACTGGGAGAGACTGGGATTCTCGGTGGTGGGAGATGCGGAAAACGGAGAGGATGCTTTGGAAAAAATAGAGCAGCTGGAACCGGATGTGGTCATGACGGATATCCGCATGCCTTACATGGACGGATTGACCCTGACGGCCCGGATTCGTGAGAAATATCCTTCCATCAAAATCCTTATTTTCTCCGGATATGATGACTTTGAATATGCCCAGCAGGCCATTAAATTAAATGTTACGGAGTATATTTTAAAGCCGGTTAACGGTGAGGAGCTGGCGGAAATTTTAAAGCGGATTCGGGTCAGCCTGGATGAGGAGATAGAGCAGCGCCGCAATATCAGCATTTTAAGGGAAAGCTATCTGGGAAGTCTGCCAATCCTCAGGGAACTGTTTTTAAATGATCTGGTGCGCCGGACTACGGATGTGGCCAATGTGGTGCCCAAGCTTCGGGAGTACGGCATCAACATTCTGGATGCCCGCAAATGGCTGGCGGCTGTGATTCATGTGGAACAGATGGAACAGGCGGGGGGGCAGATCCTTTCTCAGCATCAGGAGTTGATTCCTATTTCCGTAAAGAAATTGGTAGAGGATCACTTAAAACCCTACTGCCGCTTTGCTGTTTTCAATTCCATGGACGGAATTACGGTCTTGGCGGCAGTGGATGAAGGCAATACTCAGACCGGTTTTATCAATCTGCTGAACGATATCTGCAAAGAGAGCAGACGTGTGCTGGAGGTGACCATTACCATCGGTGTAGGGCACAGCTGCGGCACTTTGCAGGAAATCAGCCGTTCTTATCAGAATGCGGTGGATGCTCTGGGATACAGGGCCATTGTAGGAGGCGGAAAGACGATTTACATCAATGACATGGAGCCGGTAAGCCAGGGAAAGCTGCAGCTGGATTCCAAGGGAGAGGCAGAATTGATTTCCGCCATCAAGTTCGGACCGGAGGAAGCCATAGACAGCGTGATTCAAGGCCTGATTTCACGTATGGATGATGCCAGGGTCCACGCCAGACAGTATCAGGTCTACATGCTGTCTGTCATTAACTGTCTCACCAGACTGATGCAGCAGTATGATTTGAATCTGGACGAGATGTTTGACGGACAGACATCCTATGCCGACATCCTGACAGGCAACCGGAACCGGGATGAGTTTGCAGCCTGGATTATTTCCATTGCCCGCCGGATAAATGAGGCTATGAACCGGGAGAGAGACAATACCACCAGGAAGGTGATTGTGGAGGCAAAAGAATATATTCAGGAAAACTATTCCAATCCGGAACTGTCCGTGGAGATGCTGTGCCGTCACCTGCACATGAGTCCCGCGTATTTTTCCACGGTGTTTAAAAAGGAGACAGGTCAGACTTACATTAATTATCTGACGGAAGTACGCTTGGGGAAGGCGGTGGAGCTTTTAAACACCACGGACGACAAGACTTATGTAATTGCCCAAAAGGTAGGCTATCAGGAACAGAATTATTTCAGTTATGTGTTTAAAAAGCAATACGGTGTGTCGCCTACAAAATACAGGGGGACCCAGGGAAATGGATAAAGAACCCCAGAGGGATTTCTGGAAAAAGACCAGTATCCGCTATACAATATTTCTTTATTTTACGGTCAGCGCGCTGGTAGCCCTTCTGCTCAGCGGTGTGGCTCTTTATGTCCAGATGTCTCATCAGCTGACGGCAGCGGTTCAGGAGGAGAATCAGGCTGTCCTGGGACAGGTAAACCGTTCCGTAAACTCCTATCTGCGCACAATTATGAAATTGTCTGACAGTCTGTACTATGGGGTCATAAAAAATGCGGATCTGTCTACGGAGTCTATCAACAGCCAGATTACGCTGCTGTATGACAACAATAAAGACAACATCGCCAATATAGCCCTGCTGTCCAAGAACGGTGAACTTCTGGAGTCTGTGCCTGCAGCCCGGTTAAAAACAGGGGTGGATGTGACGAAAGAAGAATGGTTTTCCAATACCCTGGAGAGAACGGACAACCTGCATTTTACCACCCCTCATGTCCAGTATATTTTTGACATCAATGAGAATCAGTACCGCTGGGTTATCACACTGACCCGGGCGGTGGAGATTACCCATGGGACTTCTACGGATCAAGGAATCCTGCTGATCGATATAAGATATAACAGCCTGCAGCAGATACTGGAAAATATTACTCTGGGAAATCAGGGCTATCTTTATATGGTCAGCAGCAGCGGCCGGCTGATCTATCATCCGAAGATGCAGCTTATAGAGACCGGTCAGATGACAGAGAATATTTCCGCGGCGGTTTCTTACCGCGACGGCAGTTATCGGGAAGAGTATAACAGGGAGATGCGGGAGGTAAGCGTCAAGTCCGTAGGTTATACCGGATGGAAGCTGCTTAGCGTCACACCGGAGAAGGGACTGCCTCTGAACAATTTAAAGATGCGGCTTTTTGTCGTGTTTGTGGTGGCTTCTTTCCTCTTTGCTCTGGCTCTTATCAATGCCTTTATTTCTTCCCGAATCACCAATCCGATTCAGGAACTGGAAAAATCGGTCAATGCCATAGAGGCCGGGGAACTGGATACAAAAGTGTATGCCGGCGGTTCCTATGAGATCCAGCATCTGGGACGTTCCATCGGAGACATGGCGAAAAGGATTCAGGCACTGATGCAGGATATTGTGGCGGAGCACGAGTCCAAGAGAAAAAGCGAGTTTGACACCCTGCAGTCCCAGATTAATCCTCATTTCCTCTATAATACACTGGATATTATTGTGTGGATGATCGAGAATGAACAGAAACAGGAGGCTGTGAAAGTAGTGACGGCTCTGGCCCGGTTTTTCCGCATCAGCCTGAGTAAAGGGAAAAGTATTATTCCGGTGCGGGACGAACTGGAGCATGTGCGGAATTATCTGATGATTCAGCAGAGAAGATTTAAAAATAAATTTGTCTATGTCATCGATGCCCAGGAAGAGGTAATGAATCTGGCCAGTTTAAAACTGATGCTTCAGCCGCTGGTGGAAAATGCAATCTATCACGGGATGGAATTTATGGACGGTGACGGAGAGATCGAAATAAAAGTGTACCAGGACCAGGGGGAATTGTGGTTTCGGATCAGCGACAACGGACTGGGAATGACCGAAGATCAGGTGGAAAATCTCCTTAGTGAGAAGCCCCATGTTTCCTCTCGCCGTGGTTCCGGCATCGGAGTGAAAAATGTAAACGAGAGGATTAAGCTGTATTTTGGGGAATGCTATGGTCTTGCCATTCAGTCGGAGCCGGATGAGGGAACCGTGATTCTGATTCACCTTCCGGCCCAGGTCTACAGGGAAAACATGGAGAAGGAGCGGACATGATAGGGAAACGGGGAAAGTTGATGATACTTCTGTATGTGATATTTCTGGCTGTTCTGTTTCTCATGTGTTCCACCGATCTGATTATCCGGGAGCCGGAGAAAGAGATCTACCAGATAGCCGTCATTATAGAAGATGTGCGGGATGACAATTACAGTAATTTTAAGAAAGGGATGGATCAGGCTGCCGTAGAGTTTAATGCGGATGTTCGCTTTATCACCCTGTATGAGAAGTTGGATACCCGTCAGCAGCTGGAACTGATTGAGCGGGAGCAGCAGGACGGGACAGATGCATTGATTGTGGTGCCGGCTGATGAGGAACAGGTAATCGCCGCACTGGCCGGGAAGAAGGTGACGGTTCCGGTGGTGCTTTTAAGCTCCGGTCTTACAGGAGAAGGCGTGACAGGAAATGTTGATATTGATTATAAAGATATGGGAAAATATTTAGCGGAGAGAATGGCGGAGCACATGACGAAAGATGTGCCTGTCCTCATCGCTTCATCACCGGAGAGCCAGAGCATGATGAGCAGAAATTTTTTGGACGGAGCGGAGGGTGCCTTGTCTGAGATGGGATATGAATGCCAGATTGTGGATTATGACAGACAAAAGATGGGGGAGATTCCGGAGCGTTTTGGAAAGAGGACAGGCACAAAGACGGCAATCCTGGCAGAGAGTCCGGAGATCTTGGCAGAGATGGCAGGGTTTCTGGCGGATAATCCGTCCTGCAGAGATGCTGTGCAGGGACTGTTTGGACGGGGCAGCACCTGGCCGATTCTCAATTATCTGGATCGGGGGCTGATTACGGGAATCTGTGTGACGGATGAGTTCAGCATCGGATATTTCAGCGTGTATATGGCAGTGCAGGGGCTGGAGGGCTACGGAAAACAGACCCCAAGAGAGGTGGATTTCCATTATATTGAAAAAGAGGATTTGAGGGATCCGGCATACGAGAAGATGCTGTTTCCTATTGAGTAACGGGGGTAAGCTATGCTGAGGAAAAAAATGTTGCTGTTTCTGGCAGCTTGTATGGTGTTTACCGGCTGTCAGAGGTCCCAGAAGGAGGAAGAGAAAACTTCCATTCGCATCGGAATCAGTCTGTACCGGGGAGATGATACGTTCATCAATAATATTCGAAGCGTTTTGGAAGATAAGGCAAAAGAATATGAGCGTGAAAGGGGAATTAAGGTTATTCTGGATATTCAGGATGCCAAGGGAAGCCAAAACACGCAGAACAATCAGGTGGAGCGCTTCATTTCTCTGGGATGTGATGTGCTGTGCATCAATCCGGTGGACCGTATGGATGCCTCAATGATCATTGACAGAGCCATGACAGCAGGGGTGCCGGTTGTATTTTTTAATCGGCAGCCGGTGGAGGAGGACATGAACCGCTGGGATCAGCTGTATTATATCGGCGTGGATGCGAAGGAAACGGCTGTTTTGCAGGGACAGATGGTTGTGGATTTGTACAGGAAGAATCCCAAAGCCGTGGATATCAACGGAGACGGTATGGTCAGCTACGTATTGCTGGAGGGGGAGTCCAGCCACCAGGATTCTCTGATCCGCACCGAGTGGTCAATTCAGACCCTAAAAGACAACGGAGTGCCGATTGAGAAAATAACGGGAGGCATAGCAAACTGGGAGAGGAGCCAGGCCTCGGCGCTTATGGAACAGTGGCTTTTGGCATATCCGGATACCATTGAACTGGTGATCAGCAATAATGACGATATGGCTCTGGGAGCCATTGATGCCATAGAACGGGCTGAGGTTACAGGGATCAACGTGGTTGGAATTGACGGGACGACTCCCGGACTGGAGGCTCTGGAAAACCGGAAACTTTTAGGAACGGTTTCTGCCAACAAAGAACTTTATGCCAGCGCCGTTCTGGAACTGGCGGCCAGCTGCGCTATGGGAGAGGAACCGCCAAAGGAGTATTCTTTCGTGGATGGAACTTATTATTGGACGCCTCAGGAGATTCTGATTCAGGATGGAGAAGAATAAGGCCCGGAGCATTTGGAAAAAGATGATACAAAACGAAGAAAATCAATAATGAATCAAAGATTTTCTTATAGAAAATATTCAAAAAATCCTCTATAATGACCACATCAGTAGTCATAGTGTACAAAATAAATGACACATGACAAAACCGATAGAATCGCTCGGAACATGAGCAGAATAAAGGGAGGATTTTAAAATCATGAGATTATCAAGAAAAGTAACGGCTATGGCAATGGCAGCTATGATGGCAGTATCCATGACCGCATGCGGCGGTGGTTCTTCTACTTCGGAGACAACTGCGGCAGCGACTACCGCAGCGGCGACAGAGGCAGCCAAGGAAACAACAGAGGCAGCCAAAGAAGAAGCTACCACAGCAGCCGAGGCAGCGACAGAAGCAGCGCCGGCAGGCGGTACCATTGGTGTCTGCATCTACAAATTCGATGATGCATTCATGACGACTTACCGTAACGCGCTGCAGGAGATCCTGGAGGGCAAGGGCTACACCGTAACCTTCATGGACGGCAAGAACGATCAGGCTGAGCAGAACAACCAGATCAACAACTTTATCGCTCAGGATGTTGACGCGCTGATCATCAACCCGGTTATGACTTCCGCGGCAGATCAGATTATCGCTACCGTAAAGGATGCCGATATCCCAACCGTATTGATTAACCGTGAGCCTACGGCAGATCAGATGAGCGCATATGACAAGCTGGTTTATGTGGGATGCGATGCACGTCAGTCCGGTACCATGCAGGGTGAACTGATTCTGGATACTCCTAACAAGGGTGATATCAATGGCGACGGAAAAGTTTCCTATATCATGATTCAGGGTGACCCGGAGAACGTAGATGCACAGTACCGCACGGAATTCTCCGTAAAGGCTTTGACCGATGCAGGTATGGAAGTGGAAGAACTTGACTTGCAGCGTGGTGACTGGGACCGTAATAAGGGCCAGGAGATTGCACAGAACGACTTGGCTAAGTTCGGTGATGAGATTGAAGTTATTTTCTGCAACAATGACGATATGGCAATCGGCGCTCTGCAGGCAATTCAGGCAGCAGGCCGTAAAGTAAATGAAGACATTTATCTGGTAGGTGTTGACGCATTGGATGCAGCTCTGAATGAGGTTGTAAACGGCAACATGACCGGTACCGTATTGAATGACGCAAACGGCCAGGCAGCAGGTGCCGTAGAGGCTATGGAAGCTTTGCTTGGCGGTAAGACTTATGCGGCAGGCGAGCAGTCTATCTATGTAGATTATGTAAAGGTTACTCCGGAAAACGCTGCTGATTTCCAGTAAGTAGTATAAAAGATGCGGTGATTTTACAGAACTGAATCAGGTAATGATTGGAAAGTGCGTGTGCATTGGCGCACGCACTTTCTTTTTAACTTTTTATGCCGGGAAATTGTTTGGGAAATCGAAAAGGTAAGAAGGGGGTCAGCAAGTTGTCAGAATACCGTTTGGAGATGCACAATGTCGTAAAGACATTTCCAGGCGTCAAGGCGCTGGACGGCGCGCAGTTAAACCTGCGGCCAGGTACGGTTCACGCTCTCATGGGTGAGAATGGTGCCGGAAAATCAACCCTGATGAAATGTATGTTTGGTATCTACCACATGGATGAGGGTGAAGTGATTTATGAAGGAGAAAAAGTTCAGATCAAAGGTCCGCTGGATGCCCTGAACCGTGGCATTGCCATGGTTCATCAGGAACTGCAGCCTATTCCGGAGAGAAGTATCGGAGAGAATATCTATGTAGGCCGGTATCCCACCAAGAAGATAGGTCCGGTGACCGTGATCGATCATGATAAAATGTATGAGGATGCTGCCAGAGTTCTGAAAGAGGTTCATCTGAATTTTGAGCCGAAGGCAAAACTGGGCAGCCTTTCCGTGTCTCAGATGCAGCTGGTAGAGATTGCAAAAGCAGTCTCGGCTGACTGTAAAGTACTGATTCTGGATGAACCTACCTCATCTCTGACGGCGGCAGAGGTGGAGGCTCTGTTTACGATTGTAAACGAACTGCGTGAAAAGGGAGTTTCCATTGTCTATATCAGCCATAAGATGGATGAGATCTTAAGAATCAGCGATGAAGTAACCATCATGCGTGACGGACAGTACATTGGTACTTGGTCCGCCAGGGAATTGACTACGGATTTTATTATCACTAAGATGGTAGGCCGTGAACTTTCGGAACTGTATCCGGTCAGGGAGAACCAACCGGGAGAAGTGGTATTTGAGGTGGAGGATTTTACCTCCATCAATCCGAAAAGTTTCCGCCATGCTACCTTCCAGCTGAGAAAGGGAGAGATCCTGGGTGTGGCCGGTCTGGTAGGCGCACAGCGTACGGAACTGATGGAAGGATTGTTCGGCCTCCGTGCCCATACGGCAGGAAAGATTACCTACAAAGGGAAAGAGCTGAAAATCAATCAGCCTAAAGATGCCATCAACAACGGAATTGCCATGCTGACGGAAGACCGCCGTGCTACAGGCATCCTGGGGGTGCTATCTGTGGCAGATAACGTTTCTGTTGCGTCATTGAACCAATATTTAATCGGAGGAGTTATGCTGGATGACAAAAAGATTGAAAATCTGGTTCAGGAAAATGTGGCTAAACTGTCCATCAAGACGCCGTCTTCCAAAACACAGATTCAGTCGTTGTCCGGCGGCAACCAGCAGAAGGTTCTGATCAGCCGCTGGCTGGCCAACAATCCGGATGTCTTTATCATGGATGAGCCGACCCGCGGAATTGACGTAGGTGCCAAGTATGAAATCTACTGTATCATTGACGAGATGGCAAAACAGGGGAAAAGTATCATCATGATTTCCTCTGAGATGAGTGAATTGATCGGTATGTCGGATCGCATCATGGTCATGTGTGACGGCCGTGTGACCGGATTTATTGACGGTGACAAGGCGAATCAGGAGAATATCATGGCGCTGGCAACTCAGTTTGAATAAGGAGGGAGGAACATTATCATGAAAAAAACATTTGATGTTAATAAATTTATGGCCAACAATGCAATTATTCTTCTGATTGTGGCTTTGGCGATTCTGACAGGATGTACAACCAAGAACTTTTTTACTACAACCAATTTTAAGAATCTGGTGGTAAACGTATCTCCAAGATTCATCATTGCCTGCGGTGTATCAGGGTGTCTGATCACGAAAGGTACTGACCTTTCGGCCGGCCGTGCGGTAGGCCTGGCGGCATGTCTCTCCGCAATGATGTTGCAGAGCATTGATTATGCGGCCCGTATGCTTCCATGGCTTCCTGATATTCCATGGCCTGTTGCCCTGGTGATTGTCATGATTATCATGGGATGTTTCGGTGCTGTCAACGGTATCGTGATTTCCGTACTGAAGGTTCCGCCTTTTATCGCGACTTTAGGTATGCAGACCATTATCTATGGACTCTGTTCTCTGATTACCAACAATCAGCCTATGGGCGGCTACAAAAAAAGCTATCTGACCGTAGCCAGCGGATCCGTGGGACCGATTCCGTATCTTATGATTTTTGCCGTTATTGTAGGAATCTATTTCCTGTTCCTGTACAATAAGACCCGTCACGGAAAATATATGTATGCCATCGGCGGCAATGAGAATGCAGCCCAGGTTGCCGGTGTCAATGTCCGCGGATCTCTGATTCGTATCTACATTCTTGCAGGCTGTATGTATGCACTGGCAGGGTTCCTGGTAGGTGCAAAGGCAGGCGGTGCCTCCACCGCAACCGGTATGGGATACGAGCTGGAAGCCATCGCGGCATGTACCATCGGCGGCGTATCTGCCAACGGCGGTGTAGGACGTGTAGGCGGTATTCTGGTAGGCGTACTGGTATTCGAGATTTTGAAGATCTGTCTTCAGTTCCTTCGTGTGGACCCGGCCTACACCTATATTGCACAGGGTCTTGTAATTGTGGTTGCAGTTGCACTTGACCTGAGAAAGTATCTGCAGAAGAAGTAAGAGATGAGACAGAGGATGATTATGAGGAGAGGATGACTGTCATGGAAGAAGAAAAGAAGGAGTCGGTGCAGGAGACAGAACCACAAAAACCATCTTCAGGAAGTGCATTCGAGGGCATATATGACCGTCTTCCGGATATTTCTGTCAAAGCCGTAGACCGCTTTATTATTCTGTGTGTGATTGCATTGGTGGCAGTTGTTGTCATTGGCGTACTCAAGGCCCGCCATGTGATTTGACCGGTTTCTATTGAAATTAAGAGGTGTCGAAAAGTCATGAAACAGATGATTTTTCGGCACCCTTTTTTTAATGCACAGTTATCCTGAGGTGACGGCAGCAGGAATTGAAGATAGGAATGAAAAAAACTGGTTTTTGTGCAAAAAAGTATTGAAGAATAAGAAAAATGATGATATAATGAACAAAAGAACAAGGAGGGCAGGAACAGGATGGATCGGACAAGAATGAGAACGGCAGAAATCAAACGGATGCTGATAGCCTGTGCAGATGATGAAGTTCCCCATTCGATTGAAGAATTTAAACAATATATTGCTCAAAACACGGATAAGACATTCAGTATTGGTCAATTATCTGGAGCCCTGGCACAGCTGACAACGTTGGGAGAACTGGAGAATATAGAGAGAGGGGTCTATCGAAAAAAAAGCATCCGCTTTGAAGAGGAGAAGCAGAGAGAGGCCAAAGAGAAACAAGGTAGTGAAAGCAAACAAGATGATGAAACAAAACAAAATAATGAAACAAAACAAAACAGTGAATTAAGGAAACAGATTAAAATATGTCTGACAGAGACGGAAGAAAAGCTGGCTCAGATCGTCGGAGCGACAACAGTATGGGATTTGGATGATGAAGAATTTGAACTGTTGAAGACGGTAAGGTGGCTGAGCAGACAGATGAATATGGTCGCGTCAAAATGTTAATCAGGGAGGCTGACATGAATCATGTACGGAGAAATGTTCTTCCGAAAGAAAAAGACATGGATCATGCGGGGGATATCCGCAATGTTTCGGAATACTTAAGCCGGGTCAGTACTTATATAAGACAGAGGCAGCAGGGGGACAGCGTGATCGTGTACCGGGGGGAGCCGGATGTCTATGATAATCCCTGCCGGCCCAATATTTTCCGAAAAGATGTGTTAAACGGAAATGATTTTTTTGAGAAGAATCTCTTTGATACCATGAGGCAGAATAAGCTGACCGGGGAAAAACGGTATCTGGATAACGCCATTGATGCCCAGCACGGAGAATTTCCCAGCCGCCTTTTGGACGTATCTTATAATTGTCTCATTGCCTTATATTTTGCCGTAACGCCCTATTATCACTATCCAGAAGACTCTATGGATCATAAAGACGGTATGGTATATGTGTTCTTTATTGACGAAATGTTCAGTCCCAGCGCAAAAAATACCAATGACAATTATAAATCCATTATCAACCGGGATCAGGAATGGTATCAGGAAAACAGTCTTTTTTGGAACAACCATAAGTTTATCGATCACACAAAACAAAACAGCAGAATTATCGCCCAGCAGGGAGCCTTTATTCTTTTTCCGGGGGAGAATCCGGAAAGTCTGCCGGAATATATGTATTGCGGGATCCGAATTCCGAAAAAGGCCAAGCCCCTGATCCGTCAGGAACTGAATGTACTGTTCGGGATTCATACGGGAAGCATCTATCCTGAGATCATAAACCTGGTGAAAGAATTAAGCGGTAAAAGCAGGCGGCTGAACACGGATGAATTTACCTGCCGCAACGAATTGAGGTATGCGTTAAAGCAGCTGGAAAAAGAGTTGGTCTATTACCTTGACTATGCGGTGGAGCAGAAGAAAAGCGATCATATCGATCAGGTTTTGATACACATAGAACGCAGAGTCAGTCATTACCGCACAGGAATTTTGGAGTTTATGGATTACAATGGGAAGCTGGAAACGCCGGTGCTGAGCCGGCAGGACATGGAAGAGATTCTGGAACAGTATAATCAGTACATTCAGAAATTTTCGGATGCCATAGAGGAGTATCACATCGGGGTGTTTTCGTGTGAGGCGCTGCAGATTTAAGAGAGGGAAGCCAAAGGGGACGAAGGATGACAGAGTTAAAGAGCCAAAAGATAAGGCGGAGCGAAATATTTAGAAATTATATTAACCAGGTACTGGAAAACAGGGAAGACTATGCGGATGATGAGTGGTGGGAAGATGAGGAGGCAAGACAGGAGCTGATCCGGTTGTCCTGCGAAGAACAGGACTGCGTAAGCGATTCCGAAACACTGAAGATCGAGAGCAGAGAACAGCTGATTTTGGCAGTATACAGAAAGGATGAGAAGGTACTCTTTGACCAGGTGATAAAAAAAGCCGCCTCCATGGAGATAAAACCGGATGTGGAGGGGATCCATGTGATCTTTTTTGTTCAGGGAATGCGGGCAAGGATTCAGCTGGAAAAAGGCTTTTCCACTGTGGCAAAAAGCCGGATCACAGCCGCGCTGCAGAGAAGGACAGGAAGAAAAAACCTGCCGCTGCGCTGTACCTATATTCTTGATCAGGAATATAAGGAACAGTCGGTGGAATTTAAAAATCTGAGACGGTATGAGATTATGCATATGCCTCCTATTTCCAGCCGCATAAATATAGAAGATTCCGATGAGGGAAAGACCGGTGACAGGGGAAAAGACTCTCTTCATGCACTGGTTTTTCCGACAGAACTGTTTCAGCTGGTTGAACTGTATAATACGGTAGGGGACCTGCTTTTCAAAAATAATGTAAGAATCGGAATCAATGAGATGCTGGGGGTGGACAGGGCAATCTGCAAAACTCTGGAAGATGAGCCAGAACATTTCTGGTACAAAAATAACGGCATTACCATTCTGGTAAGGAACCGTGATTTGAAACTGACCAATCACGAATCCCTGTGTCTGGGGCAGATCCAGCCGGATCGGGAGCTGAATTTTTCCGTAATAAACGGGGCGCAGACCATAACGGCTTCTGCCAGATACTTTTTTGATATGGAATATCAGTGCAGAAACAGCCGGGATGATTCAGAAAAAAAGAAGCTCAGTGAGAAGCTGGAGAATTCTAAAACAGCTCAGGTGATGGTTAAAGTGATTTTCGTGCCGGAAGGCAATAACGCAATTGCAACGGAGATCAGTGTGGCACTGAACCGCCAGAAACCCATAAAAATTGAGGACATTGCCTTTACTACTCCATATGTAGAGAAACTGGCCGCCTATCTGGAGAGAGGAATGAAAACAGGACAGGCAGAGTTCAGGCTTGCAAGAAGGGGAGAAGAGATTTCAAGGAATCAGCAGATGGATCTGGTTTCTTTTGTGAGGGCCGGAAAAGCCCTTTTGGGAAAGCCGGGAGAAGCCAGAAGCCAAGGGGCCAGTACACTTTTGAAATTTCAGGTTGATGATGCCGGTGCCTATGCCTTCCAACAAAAGGATGTCTTTGTGAAAGCGTGGATGGAGGCGGATGAGAGTGCGGAAGAAAAGGTATTCCGGCGGTTTTACGGCGCCCTGTGGTTTGCCAATCAGCTGGCTCTTAAGTATGATAAGATAAGGAAGAACATAAAAGAAGAAGATCCAAGCATCCTGACTGTTGTCAAAAACGGGAAATGGTATTTTACGGCAGCACTGGTACAGCTGATCAATGATTTTTCACGAAGCAAAGAGGGGGATGTGGAAGGACCGGATTTTTCAGAATTTCATGCTTCTTTGGAGGACGTGGAGGAACAGCTTCCGAAGGGAATTCTGTGTTTTGCAAAACTTGTGGCCTTTTATGTAAACAGTTGTAAAAAGTATGGAGAATTAGATTCCAACCTGTTTAAAAAGAATGACTGCTATAGAGGGCTGATTCTAAGGATCGAACAGGTATACCACAGAGACAGGCCCCGAAGGCCGGAGAACGCTTCGAAGATAATGCTGATAACCCCTGTTCTGGCAAGTCTCATAAAGGAATTTGTGGAGGTGTTTTCCATCGACATTTCTGTAGACAGATCAAGGCCGGAGGATTCAAAGCTTATGGCTGGTTCGGTGGTGGCTTATACCGACATTTCTGCAGACGGATCAAAGCCGGAGGAGAAACCGGAACCAGACGGTGTTGCAGGCAAAAAATATATCATATTGGGGTCAGAACGGATTGTGGTAAAAAGCATGGCCGAGGGTATGAGGAGAACGGCAGAGTATATCTTGACCCACTATCCTCAGGTGCTGGACAAGCCCTGGGACAGTGATATTGTGAAATGGCTTACAAGAGAGGAAACGGAGGCGGCTAAAAAGGACGGATATTTCCGAAGCGGCTTAAAGAAGATAACCACAAAAGAGGGCGATTGCTGGATTGGGACATCTTCTAATATAACTGCAAAAAGAGATCAGATGCAAAAGCTGTGTGAACTGGCAGGAGTGAAGAAAAACCAGATTTTCTGGTATGAGAAGTCCGGTGAACAGGT
>CAYWRB010000011.1:0-6305 GCA_964460025.1 uncultured Hungatella sp. | reverse complement strand
TACAAGAGAGAGTACAAGAGAAAGTACAAGAGTATATACAACGAATTGGAGGAGCAAATGAACAATAACAGAGAATTATTTGAAGACGCGCCGGTGGCCAAGGCTGTGGCGGTTATGGCAGTACCAACGATGATCTCCATGCTGGTGGTGGTGATCTACAACATGGCGGATACCTTTTTCATCGGACAGACCGGCGATCCTATGCAGGTGGCTGCGGTTTCCCTGGCGACCCCTGTGTTTATGGTGTTTATGGCTTTGGGAAACCTGTTTGGAATCGGCGGAAGTTCGGCCATATCCAGGGCTCTGGGGGAGAAGAAGCTGGAGAGGGCCAGGCAGATTTCCTCTTTCTGCTGCTATGGCTCCCTGGGGCTTGGCGTATTTATGGCTCTGCTTTTTTTAGTGGGAATGGAGGGAATCTTAAAGCTGATCGGAGCCAGTGAGAATACCATTGGCTATGCAAGAAACTACTTAAGCTACATCGCATTCGGCGGGCCCTTTATCATGTTCGGCACTGCATTCGGAAATATTTTAAGAGGCGAAGGGGCTTCCAAGGAATCCATGATCGGCAATATGATCGGCACGGTCACCAACATTGTGCTGGATCCTGTGATGATTCTGATTTTCAAATGGGGGGTGGCAGGTGCGGCTATCGCAACGGTCATCGGCAATATGGCTGCCAGTGCATTTTACCTGCAGTACTTCTTAAGGAAAAAGTCCAGCCTTTCCATCCATATCAAAGATTTCCGGATGGGAGAGAGAATTGCCGTCAGTGTGGCATCTATCGGGATACCGGCGTCTCTCAATAATATTCTCATGAGTTGTGCCAACATCGTGCTGAACCATGTGCTGGCCGGTTATGGGGATACGCCTGTGGCAGCCATGGGTGTGGCCATGAAGGCCAATATGCTGGTGGTGCTTCTGCAGATCGGCCTCTGCGCCGGAATCCAGCCGCTGATCGGATACAATTACGGGGCGCGGAACAAGAAGCGTCTGATGAAGGTATTCTGGTTTACAGGTGCCTGCGCGGTGGTGATGGGTACTCTGCTTACGGTATTTATGTGGATTGCCAGAGAGGGCATTATCCATGCCTTTATTGATGACAAGGCGGTCATCACCTATGGAATTCAGATGGTGATTGCGCTGCAGCTCTCCGGACCGGTGATCGGGATCCTGTTTTTGTGCATCAATACCCTTCAGGGTATGGGAAAGGCTCTTCCTTCTCTGATCCTTACCATATGCCGTCAGGGATTGGTGTTCATACCTTTAGTGTTTCTGCTGAATGGCATGTTCGGGCTGGACGGTGTGATTTACGCACAGCCTACGGCGGATTTTGTGTCCATTGTGCTGGCTTCCGTGCTCTGTATGGGGATCATCAGAAAGCTTTGATGGGAGCCGGAATGAGAAGCCGGAATGGGATGCCGAAAGCCGCTGGTCAGCGCAGTTCTTTTCTGGCATCCTGCGGGGGCTCGTGGAAAAACTTTTTGTATGCCCTGTAAAAGGTAGAGTAATTTTTAAATCCGCACAGATAGCAGACGTGAGTGAGGGATTCCTCCTGTTTTAGAAGCTGCTTGGCCATAAGGAGACGCTTGCAGTTGATGTAGCCGCCGATGGTATAGCCGGTTTCTTCTTTGAAAATCCGCATGAGATGATATTTGCTTAAGAAAAAGGTCCGGGCAATCAGGTCTACGCTCAGATCCCAGGACAGGTGTTGGTTGATGAACTCCGTGATTTCAAGG
Organism: uncultured Hungatella sp.; assembly: GCA_964460025.1. Lineage (GTDB taxonomy): Bacteria > Bacillota > Clostridia > Lachnospirales > Lachnospiraceae > UBA3402. The sequence goes on along the minus strand of CAYWRB010000011.1, from coordinate 4,569 downwards.
ATCTTAGGGTTAAAATGGCTGGCTGCAAAAAATTTCTGCCCTTGGGACAAGGCGGTGCGGTTTAAGTGGATGATAAATTCCAGAAACAGCACCTGACAGTACAGAGAGTTGGCATAGGCATCCTCGCCGCTGGCTTTTTCCAGGACACGGATGGTATAAAAAAGGCTGTCTGCTTCCGCCGCTCCCATACGCAGAACATTGGACCGGGCCTTTGAGGCGCGGCGAAAACACTGTCCCAGATCATAATCCTCTGTCCTGTAGGAGTTTAGAAAATCAGGAGAAAGATATACGATGATCCGGTCATAGGGAACAGAGGGATCAATATGGGGGCGGTGAATCTCCCCATGGTTTACCAGCACGATGTCATAGGGCATCAGCTGGTAGGTCTGCCCCTCTATAGTATAGTCCACACGGCCGGACAAGAAAATGATGATCTTATCAAAATCATGGTAGTGGAATTCAAACTCTTCAGGCGGCAGATCCGTTAGATGAAACAGTTTAAAGTCGCAATTCAGATATCCTCTTTTTTCATAATCATTTTCCTTATTTTTTCTGTTATTCTTATTTTCCATGAAAGTCTCCGTAACAGTTCAGTCTCTTATGAACAGTATACAGCAGGATTTGCAATATAGAAAGCATAAAATGGATAGAAAAGAAAAATCATGTGGTATATACTGATATATAGGAAGAAAAAAGGAGAAAAAAGGTATGAAGATCGTATTGGAAAAATATCATGGGCTGGGCAATGACTATCTGGTGTTTGATCCCAACCAAAATTCCCTGAGGCTGTCGCCGGAAAATGTGAAGCTGATCTGTGACAGGCATTTTGGCGTTGGTTCTGACGGCATTCTGGAAGGGCCGATTCTGAATAAAGAGCCTATGGAGGTAAAAATCTGGAATCCGGACGGAAGTGTAGCCGAGAAAAGCGGAAACGGAGTCCGGATATTTGCAAAGTATTTAAAAGATGCAGGGTATGTTCAGAAACAGCATGTGGTTCTAGGCACGGAAAGCGGAGCGGTAGAGGCCTGGTATTTAAATGAGGAGGGCACCAGGATAAAAGCGTCCATGGGAAAAGTTTCTTTCCGCAGCAGTGAGATTCCCGTAACCGGGCCGGATAGAGAGGTGGTAAATGAAACCCTGATCTTTGGAAAGATACCATACAAAGCGACTTGTGTCACCATCGGTAATCCTCATGTGGTGATCTTTTTAGACGAGATCTCCAAGGATATGGTGTGCCGCATCGGAAAAAATTCCGAGAATGCAGAGTATTTTCCGGAGCGGATCAATACCCAGATTATGAAGGTCATTGACAGGAATACCATCGAGATCGAGATCTATGAGAGAGGCGCCGGGTACACGCTGGCTTCCGGAAGCAGCGGATGTGCGGCAGCGGCAGCCGCTTACCGTCAGGGGCTGACAGATTCTAAGATGTATGTGCGTATGCCCGGAGGGACCCTGGAGATCGAGATCCTGGAGGACTGGAACGTGCTGATGACCGGGGATGTAGGTTATGTGGGAAGAATCTCCATAGGCAGCAGTCTGGCAGAGGAATTGAAAGCACTGCAGTAAAAAGGGGCGATTGATCGACTTGTCCAATATTCGACAATTTTACTTGTTTCCTTGAATCGGTCTAAAGGTCTGTGCTATACTTAAGACATTGCAGGCATTTGAAGTATGGAGGCAATGAGCCATGAGATTGAAGGGGATATCATGCCTAAAGAGTACATAGGAATCGAGATTGGAACAAGACAGGTGAAAATGGCCTGGTGTGAGAATCGTGTTCTTTGCAGGGAGGCGGTGGAGCCTTTGCCGGAGTACTGTGTGAAAAACGGGGCGGTTATGTCCATGGAGGTCATGGCAGGATTTTTGAAGAGGATGGCAAAAAAGTATGATAGCCGCTGCCGCTTCTGCTGTCTGGTACTTCCTGATGATGTGGCATATACCAAAAGGCTGGTGATGCCGGCCATGAGCGTAAAGCATCTTAAGCTGAATCTGCCCTATGAATTTCATGATCTGATTCGAAACCAAAGAGAGGCATTTCTTTTTGACTATGCCGTAATGGGTCTGATTTGTGATGAAAATAAGCGGCCGGTTTCCATGGATCTGATGGCGGCTGCCGTCCCTAAGGGAAGGATGGAAGAATACAGGCAAATGCTCCGGCTGGCCGGGTGGAAGCTAAAATCCGCGGCGCCGACAGCATTTGCCTATTCCGCTTTCATAAGGGAATATGAGAAGCAAAAGAACAGAAAGGAGCCGGGGGATTACTGCTTTATCGATTTAGGATATGGAACCACCAAGGTTTTGTTTTTTCACGGAAAGGCCATGGAAGCCTGCCGTCATATCGAAAATCAACGGATAGAGGGAGAGGGACAGGCATTTTACGATGCCATAGGAGTGGAGATCAGAAGAACCTTGGAATTTTATTATTTCCGCAATCCGGATAAAAGATTTGATAAACTCTATTTTTGCGGAGGAGGCTCCATGATAGAATCCTTTCGCAGGACTGTGGCGGAATACGCCGCATTGGCGCCAGGAAATGTCGGGGAACTGATTCCTGTCTCAATGGGTGGGAAAGAGAATATCATCAGTCCGGCAGCAGTGGGAGTTACCTTCTGCCTATAAGGTGGAGTGCTCAGATGATAAAAGCAGAGGAGAGGTTATATGGGAATAAAAAGAAGAAAAAAGTATCCGTCAAAGCAGACAGTAAACCTGGCAGTGTGTGGAAATACCATGGAGGATTTGGTCCACATGCTGCCAATCTTTTTTATATGCTTCATGGTGCTTGGGGCCACGGCAGTCATCTGTATCATCTGGCCCTTCAGACAACTCCGCACTGCCCGGAATGATTTAAAGGAAATGGAAGGGCAATTAAGGGAATATGAGGAATACAATCAGGATTATGATCAGATAGAGGAAGATTACCATCAGCACTTTCGCACTTATCTGACAGAAGAAGAGGACAGTCTGGCCGGCCGCTCTCAGACAGTAAGGCTGTTGGAGGAAAGGATAGAACCTTGGGGAAAAATAAAGAGAGTGGAGATTGAGAGTAATCTCTGCCAGGTAAGGATAGAAGAGATGCCATTGTCTCAAATTTCGCAGCTGGTGGAGGAGCTGGAGGCCAGTCCGTTCATTCTACAGGTAAGTGTATCCACCGCAGTTGCAGGGGAAAACAGAAATGGGGCAGAGGAAGGGACAAGGGATGAGGGAGAGCATCGGAGAGCGGCGGTGGATTTGACCATAACGCTGGGTGACGGTTCCCGGAATGACTAGTACTGCGTCAGGGAAGGAAGGGGATTTTTTGATAAACAGGAAATTTACATTTTGGGACAATCTATTTTTGCTATGTCTTCTCCTGCTTCTTATTATGGTTTTCTGTTATATCTGTGTGAAAAGACCATTATGCCAGGAACTTGAAGACATTAGGGGGCAACTGGCATCAGTAGAAGACCGGCTGGAGATTCAGCGGCATATGGCAGAGAGAAAGGAAATTATGGAAAAACTGTTGGAGCAGGAGCCTGAAAAGGGCGGCTGTCAGACGGGGACTTACGATAATATGGCATCTGAGATAAAAGAATTGAGCCAGGTTTTGTCTGCGGCCAAAGCCTATGACATGAACGTTTTTCCGGAGGAATTATCGGAACTTATAGCGCGGAGAGATATTCTTATTTCTTACCGGACCGATTCTTACAAGGAGGCGTGGGATATTCTGGAATCTATAGAGAATACGGGGTATTTCTGTATTGTGAAGGAAGTAGAGCTGGTAACAGGGGCGGGGGAAGGCAATGAGACTGGCAGCAGTGAATCTGTCTATGGGAAACTGCTGGTCACTTATTATGAGACTTTGGACAGAGAGAGACGGTTGGAAGAAGATGGTGTGGGGGAAGACGGATTAGAGGGGTGGGACCGTGAGAGTGATTGAAAAGATAAAGGATAGCAATGGCGCCTCCATGGTTCTGGCTCTGATCTTCTTTCTGGTGTGCGCCCTCACTGGCTCCGCCATCCTTTCCATAGCCAGGTCTTATGAAAAGCGTACCGTAACCGATTTTGAAAAGGAAGGGGAATATCTGGCTGCTCTGTCTGCGGCAGAATTTTTAAAGGAGCAGTTGGACGGCTGTCAGGGGACATGGAATATAGATGAGTCAGGAATTGATCCGGAAGCGGAAACGGAAAACAGGGTGAGGGAACAATTGCTGGAACTGTTGGATGAAAGCTGCAGAGAATACCGGAAATATCGGACGGGGCGTAAGAAAGAGATTTATCTGAATCTGACTTTGGAGAATGAAGACGACAAGAGTTGGACAATGCCTGAGATAGAGGTTCGCATAATGATGGAATCAGATGGTGAAGAGGAGAATATGGAAAATTTGCCGGATGAAGCGGAGGAGTTTATGTTGTCGGTTTCTATAAAAGCGGAATTCTTTTTGGTTGGGGAGAATAAGAAGATTATGAGTCTTACTGCAATTGGGGGAGTGGACTATTATGATGGGGATATGTTGGAAGTATATTGGGAGGAGATGACTTTGGGGAAATTGTAAATGCATGTTGCCTGTTGGGGGGCGGGGATGTCCA
>CAYWRB010000010.1:0-21539 GCA_964460025.1 uncultured Hungatella sp. | reverse complement strand
GCCTGGGTTCTCTCATTACGAACCTGATTGCCCCACCAGTACATAACCAGATTGGCTTCTCCGCCGCCTGCCGGAGCCTCAGCCCCTGCTGCTGTGGTCTCGCCGCCTGCTGCGGCTGCCGTAGTCTCACCGCCTGCCGCGGCTGCTGTGGTCTCAGATGATCCGCTGCCGGAACCGCCGCCGCATGCTGCCAGAGAAGCTGCAGTCATGACACAGGCCATCAATAATGCTATTTTTTTCTTCATAACTAATTCCTCCTCTTGTTATTAATGAAGTGTATAAATTATATCCTATCCCTTTGTCTTTGTAAATAACGCAAAACCGATTTTTAGGTTTAAAAAAGCGATTTTGTTGTATATTATGTATAGTTTTTCTCAAACTCATTTTCTTCGGATGGGCTGTTTTTGTATAAAACCAACCAATGTCCCTATGTAAAACAGTCACATTTGCCAAACAGTCCAAATTTCATTTCTCTTTTTTGAAAGAAAGCATTGTTTTAAAATCATATTTTGTATATAATTCAAGGTAGAATAAAAAATAGAAGGAGCGGCAGGGGTATATGAGAAAGTTTATCCGGAATCTGTCATTGCAGAAGAAGATTCAGTCCATTACCTTTATCTGCATTTTCCTTATGACCGCCGCGGCCTTTCTAAGTCTCCGCCTGATTACCGCAAGCTATGACCGGACTTTATACAGAACCGCGGCCTCCTCTCTGTCCGCATCTTCTATGGGAATGCACAACTGTCTGGAAACCCTCAACACCATGGCCGATCTGTTTCTGGCGGATTCCACAATTCAGTCAGGTTTAGGTACCCTTAAGGACTCCGACCAGGTTCAGGAAACCAGCACGGCTTACCGGTCGGTCTATGCCTCCTTAACAGAATATTATTTTACCTTCCGAAAAAACCATATAAACTATATGGGACTTTATCAGGACACTTTTTCCGTTCATACATACATGCCTTTCTCCCGCAATGTTCTTCCGAAAGAAGTAGAAAACTATCTTCTGGAAAAGGCCAGACAAGCTCAGGGGGCAACCGTTTGGGCTGCGGATTACGCGGAAGAATACGGGCTGTTTTTAGTGAAATCCATCCGGCGTACAGAGTATCTAAAGCTGGATGAAATCGGGATTCTGGTTATCAATGTGGATTTGGACGGTCTGGTGACAGAGGCCTCCGGCTCCGGCTTTCTCCAGACGGAAGCCTCCTATCTCCTGTTTGACAAGGGCACCCGTATATATGGTTCCTCCACGGTTACGGATAAAATGTCTTCCTGTGACATTGGATGCTTCCCCGGCCATTATGGATTAACCTCTCATTCCGGGGATACTTTCTTCTATGTAAAAAGCTATATTCCGGGGGTAGGATGGGATTACATATGTATTATCCCCTATGACAACATCATGTCCTCCCTGCGCACAGGCCAGATTTTGTGTTTTCTCGTCCTGCTGGTTTCGGTAACGGCCGCATTGGTCTTGTCTTCCGGCCTGATTCATTCTATTACCCGGCATTTTGATACCTTGCTGCAGAAATTCCACAACTTTGGAGACGGCAACCAGGAGCCCCTGCCTATTGACTATGACTATAAGAACCGAACCGATGAACTGGGAATCCTCCACGTACAGTTTGACCACATGGTAGAGGAGGTCAACCAGCTGATTAAAACCAACTATCTGAATGAAATTCTCATTAAGGAAGCCCAGTTTAAGGCCCTGGAAAATCAGATGAATCCTCATTTTCTGTATAACACTCTGGAATCCATCAACTGGAGAGCCAAGATCATGGGCGCCAAAGACATTTCTTCCATGGCCGAATCTCTGGGAACCCTTCTGCGTTTTACCCTGGATCAGACCAGCAAAGAGGTCTCTCTAAAAAGAGAATTGGAGTCTGTCCAATGCTATATGACGATCCAGAAATATCGGTATGAGGAACGGCTGGATTACCAGATCCAGGTTCCAGAGGACTTGATGAGCTGCCTGGTACTGAAACTAAGCCTCCAGCCTCTGGTAGAAAATGCCATCCGTTACGGATTGGAGGAGAATACGGAATACTGTGTGATCCAGATCCAGGCAGAGGCAGATACCCATAGTCAACAGCTGTATATATACATTAAGAATACCGGTTCTTCTTTTGAGGACCAGCTTTTAAAGAAGTTGGAGACTCATGAGATAGAACCCCATGGATTTGGCATCGGCCTTCTCAACATCCGTGACCGGATGCAGTTAACCTTTGGCGAACCCTATGGACTGGAACTATACAACGAGGAAGATCTTGCTGTGGTCCGCCTGATCTTTCCTTTGGCAGACGAGAGGAAAGGAGCCGCCTTATGTTAAAATTAATCATTGCCGATGACGAGAGAATCATCCGTGAATCCATCTCCACCCTCATTGACTGGAACAGCCTTGGTATCGAACTGATCGGTTTGTGCAGCGACGGAATCGAGGCATACAACATGATCCTGGACGAATGCCCTGATATTGTGCTTACGGATATCCGCATGCCCGGCCTGTCTGGCCTGGATCTGATCGAACGGATCTCCCAGACGGATCTGAATATTCAGTTTATCCTGCTGTCCGGCTTCGGAGAGTTTGAATATGCCAAGCAGGCCATGCGCTACCGCGTTCATCACTACCTGTTAAAGCCCTGCAACGAAGAGCAGATCATCGAAAGTATAAAGGATGTGATTGAAGAACATTACCATCAGAAGGCCTTTCGGGATATGCAGAACCGCCAGAAAGCCCTTCTGTCCAATCTCCATTACAGCCTGCTGTCCAACATCATCCATGAGTGGACCTTCCTGCCGGAAGATTCCAAGCCTTCCTTGGAGGCATACTCAGGCTTCATGGATTTTTACAATACCAACTACGAACTGTGCTTCCTCTATTTTCTGGAGGAAGAGCGGCTCGATCAGACGTTAAATGACGTCTACCTGTATATGAAAAAACAGGCTCCCGGCATCACCGTATACAGCATCTATGTAAAAAATACGCTGCTGCTGTTTTTTGAAAGCCATCAGGTCTCCTATAAGGACATGGATGCCTTCTTTCGCTCTCTCTCCCCAGGCGGAGACACAGACAGCGTTCCCGGATACTGCCGGAACTCCTTTTCCAACCTGTCCTCACTCCTGGAGACGGCAGTCAGCAAAATCAAGCGTTACGGGGTTATCTATTTCATGAACGGAATCCGTCCCGTTCCCATCTGCAATTACAAGACCGTCATCACCAAGATGGATGAGCTGGCAGCCCTGCTTTTAAAAGACGATTCCCACAACTGTCAGGTTCATCTGGCGGAGATCACACGCAGCCTGGACGGCATCACCAGCCCGGACTTTATCCGCCAGGTAGGCTCCAACATGATTATCAAGCTGACGGTAGAAGGCAATTATCCGCCTATCGACACCACGGAATTCCTGATGCTGTTAAATCAGCAGACAGACCCGGAGACTCTCAGATCCATGCTGCTGGACAAGATTCGCGCCATGGTAGAACATACCTCCGAAAATTCCAGAAGCTACAGTGCCCTCATCGAGGATGTCATGCAGTATGTAGAGGAAAATATTGACAACCCCAACCTGACGTTAAAATGGATCGCCGAGAACCATCTGTTTATGAATGTAGATTATATAAGCAAGCGCTTCATCAAAGAGACCAACCAGAAATTCTCCAACTACCTGTCCAACGTGCGGATCCAGAAAGCCAAGCAGCTTCTTTCAGAAGGCCATGCAGGCCAGATCCAATGGGTGGCGCAGCAGGTTGGCTGCGGCAACAACCCACAGTATTTCAGCCAAATCTTTAAAAAAAGCACAGGCCTGACTCCCAGTGCCTATGCTAAAAAATAAATGGAGGAAAATCCTATGAACAACGAACAATTACTACCAATTATCCACCGTGTGATGGACAAACTGATGAATCTAGGCGGAGCAGACTACGACAGTGACAAAGCTTCTTCCCTTGACCAGACCAATCAAGGCATCATCGCCCGTGATTTCGGCATCGAAGAGTGGGACTGGCCCCAGGGTGTAGGGCTGTACGGCCTTTATAAATTACAGAATTTTTATGGAGACAACCGCTACATCGACTTTTTTGAATCCTGGATTCAAAACAACCTGAAAAAAGGCCTTCCCAGCCGCAACGTCAACACCACCACCCCCTACCTGGCCATCGTCAATCTCTTAGACGCACTGAATAAGCCCGAATACGAAAAAATGTGTCTCGATCAGGCCGATTGGCTTATGAACCATCTTCCCAGGACCAAAGACCACGGTTTCCAGCACGTCACCACCGCTATCGGCGATAGAAACGGCGTCAAACTGAACCAGGGAGAAATGTGGGCGGACACCCTCTTTATGACCGTCCTGTTCCTCAATAAGATGGGCCACCTGTACAACCGCCAAGACTGGATCCAAGAAGCCACACGCCAGGTTCTGGTACACATCAAATACCTCTACGACAAACACACCGGCCTGTTCTTCCATGGCTGGAGCTTCATCGAAAACAGCAACTTCGGCGGAATCTTCTGGTGCCGCGGCAATTCCTGGTTCACCTATGGAATCCTGGAATTCCTGAACGTATCCAAAGACTCTCTAGCCCCCGGAGTCTACAACTACATTGCAGATACCTTCCGCGCCCAGGTAGACGCCCTCAAAAACCTTCAGGCCCCCTCCGGCCTATGGCATACGGTCCTGACCGATCCTGACAGCTACGAAGAAGTTTCCGGCTCCGCCGCCATCACAGCAGGAATCCTGGAAGGAATCAAAACCGGAATCCTGGACTCCTCCTACGAAGAATGCGCCTCCAAAGCCATCGAAGGAATCTGCGCCAACGTAGACACCGACGGAACCGTCCTAAACGTATCCGCCGGAACCGGCATGGGCTACGACGCCGACCACTACAAAAACATCGTAATCCGCCCCATGGCCTACGGTCAATCCCTAGCCCTAATCGCCCTATGCGAGGCCCTTAAGTAGTAATTCTTTCATGTTTACGCTTTTATGTTTTACGCTTTTAACCAGCCCTCACCAGCAAACAGCTCCGGGAAGAGTTCCCCCGTGGGTTTGCATTTGCAGGCTTAGAGATTCTGTCTCCGAAACCCGCAAACCCACGGGGGAACTCTTCCCGGAGCGTACTCATGGAGTTTTCTCAAAAGCGTCTTCTCACACCCTCTCCAAAATCCCCACCAAAGAATCATGTGCCAACGTAAACGCTTCCTCCCCATCCAGCTTCTTCTTCTGTGCAGCATTCTGCTCCAAAGCCGAGAATCCGGCAAAGTCACTTAAATGCGGCTCCAAAGAAAGGAATCCCCGATACCCGTCAGCCTTAAATTTCCTCAAAATCTCCTCCAGATGTCCATCCCCTGTTCCCGGCGGCACCACACTGGCATTCTCCCACAGTGCGTCCTTAATATGGATATAAGCCACATAAGGCTTCATCATCTCATACGCCTCCAGTGTATCCTGCTTACACTGAACAAAATTGGCAAAATCAAACACCGCCTTAAAATGATCACAGTAGAACGCCTTCTGAATCTCCAGACACCGAGGAGCAATATCCCCATAAATATCCTTTTCATTCTCATGAAGAAGAATGATATCATTGCCCTTAGCATAATCTACCATCTTCCCAAGCCGGTCCATAACCTCATCCTTATACTGACCATAATCAGCCCCCTCCGGCATGAAAAAGCTGAACATACGGATATAATCCGTCTCCATGGCATGGGCAATGTCCACGGTGTGCTTGTACAGTTCCATATGAGGTGCAAAATCATCATCAATCCGGATCTTCCCAATGGGAGAGCCTACGGAAGACAGCTTGATTCCCTCAGCATCCAGCTGTTTCTTGATCTCCTTTACCTCATCCATGGGATACTCCACAAGCCCCTTTCCGTTGACGCCTCGCATCTCCACATGATTCATTCCCAGTTTCTTCAATACACGAATCTGCTCTGACAGCCTCTCATCAATCTCATCTGCAAAGCCGCTTAATATAATATCCTTCCACATATTGTTGCCCCCTTTTACCCCCTAATACGTACCTTCCGTATTAAATACCACGTCAACTGCCTCTTTCTTTCTGGAAGAAGCACGGCGTTTATTTAATTCTGCCTGGAACAAGTCCTCATCAAAGGGCAGATTCACTGCATGTCCCAGCCAGCTTGACAAATGCATGGCGTTGGAAAGAGTCAAACCATTGATTCCCTCCTCGCCGTTGGCAATCAGCGGAGTCCCGTGAAGGATCTTCCCTGCAAATGCTTTCATCACGCCAATGTGCTGCTCATTTAGTCCATCCGTCTCTACCTCTGAAACCGTACATTCCGGTTTGTCAAAACCGCCCTTGGCTGTCTTGCAGAATTCTCTCTCGCTTACTGCCAGCTTATGAAGAACCAGCTTCTCATCCTCACATACCAGTTTCCCGCCTTCCAAGGTGATCTCAAACCGGTTGGTTCCCGGAGCGTCTGCCGTGGTTGTTACAAATACGCCGGTAGCCCCATTGGGATATTCCAGATATGCCGTCACATCATCCTCCACCTCGATGTCATGCCACTTTCCATTGTGGCAGAATGCCTGAACTTTAGAAGGCATACCGCAGATCCACTGTAACAGATCCAGATTGTGGGGGCACTGATTCAAAAGAACACCGCCGCCTTCCCCGTCCCAGGTAGCACGCCAATCGCCGGAATCATAGTAGGACTGCGTACGATACCAATCCGTAATGATCCAGTTTACACGTTTGATAGCCCCCAGTTCTCCGCTCTTCACCAATTCATGCATCTTGCGGTAAACGCAGTTGGTTCTCTGATTGAACATCATGGCAAATACCTTATCGCTGGCTTTGGCGCGCTCATTCATAGCACGCACCTGCTTGGTGTACACGCCTGCCGGCTTCTCGCACAGCACATGAAGATCATGGTCCAAAGCGTCTATGGACAGTTCCGGATGCTGATAATGGGGCACTGCCACCAACACCGCGTCACATGTTCCTGAAGCAATCAGATCCTTTCCTTCTTCAAAAACAGCCACATTGTCAGGAAGATTCTCCTTGCACCAGGTTCTGCGGCTTTCCTTGCGGTCAGCTACGGCTGTCAGCTCCATCTCCGGCACTTTGCCCTCCACCAGAGATTTTGCATGTGTGGTACCCATGTTGCCAATTCCAATGATTCCAAGTCTTACCTTTTCCATCCTGTTTCTCCTTTTTGTGTTTTGTTATTGTTGCCTATGCCGAAAAAGGCCTGCTAATGCTTCTGTTATTATATACAAGATAGGAAAAATATTCAAGTTTTTATCTTCCTGTATTTTAACGGCGTCATTCCTACATACCGTTTGAACACTCTTTCATAGTATGTCAGATTCTCAAATCCCAGCAGCTCCGAAACCTCCGTGACGGAGTAGCTGCTGTGCAGCAGAAGCTGCTGGGATTTCTTGATCCGGTTCATATTTTTGTATTCATTTACCGTAAAACTGGTAACTTCCCGGAAAATACGGCTTAAATAGGACTTACTGATATAAAATCTTCTGGCCAGCTCCTCCAAAGATTCCTCTGTCTCCGGATGACTCAGCAGATAATCTGCCACCTCATGAACCTTGCGGTGCTTCCATGTCTGAACCTTCTGGCTTTCCTCCAAAAAAGGAGCCTTTTTCTGACACCTTAGCAAAGCCAGGAAAAGTTCTGCCAGCTTTAGCTTCACTCCAACTTCATACTGCTTCTGCCGCTCTTGAATCTCCTTCCCTATCTGAAGCAAAAGTTCTTCCACATTCTGCCGCTCTTTCTCCGGTATGGACAGGATCATGGCGTCCTCCACATACACCGCATCCATCCCGCCCATGCCGCTGGCCTTCAAAAACGGTTCCATAACCTGCCCTTCGATCTGAAGCAGAATCCTGTTATGGTAGGATTCCTCTGCCATACTGGTCTTGTGAATCTGATTGGGCTTTATCATCACCACGTCTCCGGCCTTCACCAGATAGGTCTGCCTGTCAATAAAATAATACCGCTGGCCTTCCAAAAGATAATACAGCTCATACGTATCATGGAAATGCCTTGCTACCATAGAATATTCATCGTCTCTAACCACCTGGGAAAACTCCAGGCTGTCTGTCCTGCCCTGAAACGCCACCTTCTCCATCGGCTTCTCCTCTCCGGACTCTTTAAATTTTAACCATACAGAAGACAAAAGTACGAAAATCTTAATTTTGTGCTCGATTTTATAAGAATATTATACTCCTTTTTAGTATGATAGGCCATAGAAAATACATTATTTTATCAGGAGGGTTTACTTATGAAATACGCAGACAACAAGGTATCTGATCTACAGATTGCCTACATAGGAGGCGGTTCCAGAGGATGGGCCTGGACCTTTATGACCGATTTATCTATGGATGACTCCTTAAGCGGCACGATTCGTCTCTATGACATTGACGAAGAGGCTGCAAAGCACAATGAGATCATCGGCAATCATTTGACAGAGCGCCCTGACACGGTAGGAAAATGGAATTACACCACCAAAAAGACCATTAAAGAGGCATTGACCGGTGCGGATTTTGTTGTTATCTCCATTCTGCCCGGCACCTTCGACGAGATGCAGTCCGATGTTCATCTTCCTGAGCGTCTGGGTATCTATCAGTCCGTAGGCGATACGGCCGGCCCCGGCGGTATCATCCGTGCCCTCAGAACCCTTCCTATGTTCGTGGACATTGCCAATGCCATCAAGACCTACGCGCCTGACGCATGGGTAATCAACTACACCAACCCAATGACTCTGTGCGTAAAGACCTTATATCATGTGTTCCCTGAAATCAAGGCCTTCGGCTGCTGTCATGAGGTATTCGGTACACAGAAGGTACTGAAAGGCATCTGTGAAGAAACCATGGGGATTAAGAATATCGACCGCCACGACATCTTTGTAAACGTTCTGGGTATCAACCATTTCACATGGTTCGACCAGGCTTCCTACAAAGGAATTGACTTGTTCCCCGTATACCGTGACTTCATCGAGAAACATTTTGAGGAAGGCTACAATGAGCCTGACAAGAACTGGGCCAACAGCTCTTTCAACTGCGCCCACAGAGTAAAATTCGATCTGTTCAACCGTTATGGCCTCATTGCCGCTGCCGGCGACCGCCATCTGGCAGAATTTATGCCCGGCGACCAGTATCTGAAGGATCCCGAGACCGTAGCAAGCTGGAAATTTGGTTTAACTACCGTTGACTGGCGGAAAAACGATTTGAAGGAGCGTCTGGCTAAAAGTGCCCGTCTGGTAAATGGCCAGGAAGAGATCAGCCTGACCCCCTCCGGGGAAGAAGGAATCCTTCTGATCAAGGCGCTCTGCGGTCTGGACCGGGTGGTAAGCAACGTAAACGTCCCCAACACAAACTTACAGATACCGAACCTTCCGAGAACCGCGGTGGTTGAGACCAACGCCGTGTTCAGCCGCGATTCCATCAAGCCATTGATTGCCGGAAATCTTCCGGAAAATGTAAAAGCGCTTATTATGCCTCATGTGGAGAACCATGAGTATACGCTTCAGGCTGCCTTAAACTGTGACAGAGAACTGGTGTACAAGGCATTCCTGAATGATCCGCAGGTAAAGGGCCGAGCCAATGAGGAAGATGTAAAGAAGCTGGTTGACGACATGATCGCCAATACTATGAAGTATCTGCCTGAAGGGTGGAAATAAGCGAACATAAAAGGCTGTCCTTAATCTCCAGGACAGCCTTTTTCTTCTAAACATCATATCATTTAAAAAACGATATATATCCCCCTACGAAAACCACCAGCACAATAAGGGGCAGGGCATAGCTGATATATTTCCTGGCCCACTTGGGATAAGGAAGTCCCTTGCCGATGGAGGTCTCCTCATAAAACTTATCCCATCCCCATCCATAACGCCTTGTACAGAACATCAAGAATATCAGGCTTCCCAAAGGCAGAATATTATTGCTCAGCACAAAATCCTCCAGATCCAAAATGCTGGTTCCGCTTCCCAGAGGCTGGATTCCCTGCCACACATTGAAGCCCAACGCACAAGGTATGGACAGGATTGTAACAAATATGAAATTAACCATAACCGATTTCTTTCTGCTGCACCCGGTCAGATCCATTCCATAGGTAATAATATTTTCAATCACGGCAATGACCGTTGACAATGCTGCAAACAGCATAAACAGGAAAAACAGGCTCCCCCAGAACCTTCCGCCGCCCATGACATTAAAAATATTGGGAAGGGTAATAAACAACAGGTTGGGACCGCTGTCCGGATTCACCCCGAAGCTGAAGCAGGCCGGGAAAATAATGAGACCTGCAATCAGTGCAACCACCGTGTCAAGGACTCCCATATAGATGGCATCACTGGTTAAAGAATGACTCTTATCAATACGGCTTCCAAACACGGACAGAGCGCCGATTCCGATGCTCAAGGTAAAGAATGCCTGTCCCATAGCCGCAAATATGCTTTCCCATATACCGGCTTCCCACATAGCGGAAAAATCAGGATACAGGTAGTACTTCAGTCCAACCTCCGCTCCAGGCAAAGTGACAGACCTGATTGCCAAAACAAACAGAAGAATCAGAAGAACCGACATCATGGCCTTTGTGACCCGCTCCACCCCTTTCTGCAGACCGATACCGCAGATGGCGAAAGCTGCAAGGATCACCAAAATCGTACACACGATCATAATGCCCGGATTTCCCAAAAGCGCGGTAAACTCCTGGGCTACCTCATCCGACGTAAGTCCCTGAAAATTTCCTTTCAGCATCTCAAAAAAGTAGTATAAAAGCCAGCCGCTGATCACCGTATAGAACATCATGAGAAGATAGTTGCCGATGATCGCCATATATTTATAATAATGCCACTTGGTCCCCTTTGGCTCTAAGATATCAAAAGAAAGCGCCGTACTTCTCTGGCTTGCGCGGCCTACGGCAAACTCCATAACCACAATAGGCAGCCCTAAGATCACCAAAAAAAGCAGGTACAGCAAAACAAAGGAGGCACCGCCGTACTTCCCTGTAATATAGGGGAATCGCCAGATATTACCTAGTCCAATTGAGCAGGCAGCAGTAATCAAAATAAATCCTAATCTTGATGAGAAATGCTCTCTGTCCATAAAATGAATCTCCAATCTTTCTACAATTTTTGCTTGGGTCTTATAATCATACAACGGCTGGCATTTCTTGTCAACAAGCAGCCCCATTCCCATCCGTCAAAAAAAGCTTCTATAGCCGCTGCAGGTAAAGTAGATGATCTGGTATCTCTTGGAAAGCTCCGCAAGAAATGCCCTGGCCGCAGGCAGCTTTCCATCGTCTAAATTGATAAACGGATCATCCATAATAAGGACAGGTGCCTCCTCCTGGTACATGGCATCCACAAGGGCCGCACGAAGGCAGATTCCGATCAGGTCCCGAAGGCCGCAGCTTAACGTATTAACCGCTCTCTGAAGTCCCAGCTCCTCCAATGTAACCTCCGTGTTGGCATCCATATGAAAATGGCTGGCCGGACTGGCGGTGATGATCTCAAAATACCGGCAGAAGCTTTGAAGAATCGGTGCGGAGTACTTGGCGGTCATGGATTCTCTGGCCTTAGAAAGGAATTCTCTGGCCTTCAAGATATACCGGTACTTGGCTGTTTCCGTCTCCTGAAGCTCTTTTAATTCCTGAAGGTCCTCCTTGTTCCGATTCCATTCATCATATTGTTCCTGAAGGCCCTCCAGCGTTTTATTGTAACCGTCAATGATCCGGCGGCTTTCCTCCATGTCCTGGGTAAGGTCCAGGATTCTCCGGTTTAAATCTTCCAGAGAGGGAAGTTCTTCCTCCAGGTCATGGTTTTCTAGAGACATTTCTCCTAAAAGCTCCTGTCCTGCTTCGGCCTCAAAGCCTTTTAATTCTTCCAGCGCCTCTTCATACAGCCTTTGTGAATCCTCATATTCATCCAGACAATCACGGATAGAATTTAATTGTCCTATCAGGTTCTCCTCAGGAGAGAATCCGTATTTTTTCAGAAATGTCCTGATTCCTGCCAAGACAGCGGTATAATTTGCCCAAGCGTTTTCAAAATCTTTTTCCTTCCTTTCCAAAAGCCGGAATCCGGAGGCCTGCTCCTTCAAAAGGTACAGATCATCACCGAACCGGTTCTCGGAAGATAAAATCCCATATTCCTCAAAAAAATTATGAAGCCTGATTTGAAGCTTTTTCATCTGGCCTGCCAGGGTAGGATTCTTCCCGGCCTCATATCTCTTCCTCAAATCAGAATACCGGATAGAATCTTCCATCAGCATGTGAAGCATGGAGGACACAGACGTCTCATCAAAGCTCCTTCCATGACGCCCCAGATACTTGGCCGTCTCCTCATCGGTTCTTTCGATAAATGCCTTATCATCCTCAATGGCTTCTCTTAAAATCTCCATCTGGGAAACCAGGGCAGGATCCGGCAGCCCGGATTTCCTTCTTCCTAAAAGCAGCCCTGCTATAAAGAGAATCACCCCTGCTCCCACCGCTACGGCCCCGAAAACCATCTGCGAGACAGCAAAAAGGGCAATTCCTGCAATGATACCGATCATCCCGACGATTGCCAGGGCAGAGCTTCCCCTTTTCTTCTGCGAAGCCGAAGCTGCGGAAGCCTTTAACGCCCCCAGAGCAGCCTGGTTGGATGGAAGAGCCGATTTTTTGGTATTGCGAAGGTTCCATCTGGCCGTGACGGATGAGATATCCTCTCTGTCATGAAGAAACTCCTGCTCCAAACGTTTCAGAGCTGCCATCTCGTCCGCGCTCAACTGTTGATCCCCGTATTCCCGGCAAAGTTCTCGATACTGTGCCACATCATCTGCCATCTTGTCAATCTCTTCCGATTCCGGTACTTTTCTGGCAAATGTCTTCTTAAGTCTTGAAAGCTCCTCCTGCTCCTGGAGAGACAACCTGGACAGAGATGCCCGTTCCGCTGCCAGATCCATGGACCTGCAGGCGGCAATCTGTGCTTCCACCTCATTCATAGAAGGAATCTCTCCTGGAAAAGCCTCCTTCGCCTTGCCGCACTGCAAAAGCCTGGTGTCCACTCCATTCTTAAGCCGCTTCCACCGGTCCCTTGAAGCCAGAGAATTCTGATACTTTGTGACAGTGGTCTGCAGGCTTCCGGCCTCCTTTATTTGACTTTGCAGGTTTTCATAATCCTTGGACTGGGCCTGCAGATAATCCTCATAAGTTTCAATGCTTTCGGCAATCCCGGCTCCGTCCTGAACGATCCTCTCAAGGCGTGCGATCTGATCCCCCCGTTTTGCAAGCGTTCCTGTCATTCTGGAGGGAGTCAGCTTGTTCAGTATGGCAGTCAGTCTGGCATAAGCCGCCTCATAGCTGTTCAGGTCCTGAGAATTGTCCGTAAGCGCTCCTATCCGTGCATTGATATCTGTGGTGGCTGAGGTCTCACAGCTGTTTTGGCCGATAAAAACTGTCCTCATAAAAGAGTCTCTGCTGATCCGGAACAACTCCTTACCTATATCCCTGGTGTAATCATTGGACAGGGTATTGGTATCTCCGTCTCTCAATTCAAACTCATCCTTAGACTCTTTATCATAAAATATCCGGGAAACCTTGTATCTTTTATCTCCCACCTGGAACATAAGCCATCCGCCGAAAACACCTCCCTGCCATGGCTTGTAGCGCTTTCTTTCATTTTCCTCAATACTCTTTTTTCGCTCTCCCTCCAGGCCATAGAACATGGCTCTTATAAACGCGGCAAAGGTACTTTTTCCCCACCCGTTTTCCTCACAGATCATATGGATGCCGTCTGCAAAATCCAGGGAGCAGTCCTTCAGCTTTCCAAAATTTTCAATATGGCAGGACAACAATTTCACGGCTATTGAACCTCCTCCCCTGCAATGGCCTGAAATCCATAGCGGATAATAATTTTTTTATCTTCCTCCGAGATGGACCCATCCTCCATAACCAGCCTGGCAAACTCCCCCTTCAACGATTTGTCAAACAGATAATTTTCCGTCTCTATCTTTAAATGTGTCTCATCATACACCTTTACATAATAAAACTGAGACCCAAAGCGAGTCAGAAGGTAATCCACATCCTTCTCACACTCTACGTCAAGAGCGCCTGTGAGAACGATCTTTACCAGGCTTTCAGAGCCGCATCCTGCTTTCTGTAACTCCAAGGCAACGCGGGATGCCATCATGGCAGTGGTGTCACAGCCTGTAACGTCAGCTGTGACCGTATACAGCGACCTCCTGGCAAAGGGGACAAACTGATGCGTATACTTTCCGGACGATGGATCTATGTCAATCATCACGAAGCCATGGCTTCCGCATTCGTCAAAGCCCCTGCCCTCCAGGCATCCCGGATAGCAATATGTACCTCTGGCATCCAGAACGCCTTTCTTATATCCGTGGATATGCCCCAGTGCCAGATAATCAATCCCTTTATTCTTAAGAGCCTTCAGAGGAATGCTTAAGGTCTTATCCTTATAACTGCTGTCGGATTCCTGGCCGTGAAGCATGACGATATTGAAATCCCGGGCATTCAACACCAGAGACACGTACGCAGAACCGGCATTTTCCTGTGTCAGTTCCATGCCGGAGATCACCACACCCTCCTGCCTGTAAGAAGTCCATTGAGAATCAAACAGCTTCAGATTATCAGGAATCTCCTCCAGACCGGAAAGGAAATTGTCGGAATCATGGTTTCCCTTCAAATAGTAAAAGATGATGGACGGATGATCCTTTATCCCAAACAGCACGGTGTTCCTGGCAGCGGCGGAAATATTTCTGGTATCAAACAGGTCTCCGGCAATCAGGACTGCCTGAACCCCTTCCTCTGCCGCATATTCCACCATTCGCTCAAATGTATGGAGAATCTCTGCCTTCCGCTCCTTGGCCTTTATTTTATCAAAATTGGAATTCATCTTAGAATCCAGATGAAGATCCGCACAATGAATGATTTTCACTGACCCGTGTCCTTTCCTGTAACGCCCCGAAGGGCAATTTTAAGGCGGCCATTCTACTGCGCCGCCTTATCCTTCTCAAACACATATCTCCATAAAAGGCAATACTCCTGATAGAAGGGATGTTCCTTAAAATCCTGAAACCGCTCCCTCAAACTTCCATAATACCATGCGTGCATCCTTTTATCCTTCTCATGAAATTTCTTCCAGATCTCATCCCCCATAACCAGATAATCCGCGGCCGTGCTGCGGAGATTACACAGCTTGTCCCCAAATGCAATGACCTTCTCCTCAAACGGTGCGTTCTCCATGCGGTCAATGGTTGCCTGCTTTCGTTCTCTCCATGTCTTTGTCTTGTCCTCGCTCTCCGCCCGAACCAGATCCGCAACCCTGCGGCCAAACACTTCCCTCAGCTTCTCATAAGTAATATTGGCATCCTCGATCACATCGTGGAGATAAGCGGCGGCAATCACCTCCACATCTTCCGTCAATACGGAAACCACCATAGCCACCTCCATGGGATGGACGATGTAAGGAAGATGGCTTCCCTTTCGGACTACCCCTTCATGAGCCTTTGCGGCAAATTCTGCTGCTCTCTTAATCATGGAAAACCCTCTCTTTTTGGATTACTCACAACAATTCAGCTGGTACTATCATAACATAATTTTTGGTAATTTAGAAGATAAACTTGTAAGAACCTTAATTTTCTGCTATGCTATAAGAAGTTTGACTGCGAAGGAGGATTATATCATGAGCCAGCGCACTACTTATCGTAGAACCGCTATGCACAGAAGCAGCAATTCTATCCTGGACTCCGATCTGGTTCAGCTGCTTCTCTTCTATATACTGCCATTTATCATCATCAATTCCATCATCTTTTTTCTGGTTACGGCTAAGCCCAAATATGAGCTGTCCGTAGGTGAGACCAACGACTACCGCACTACCACCGTAACCTTTTCTATCAAGTCCTACCTGCCCTTGAAGGAAGTAACCATTACCCTGAATTCAGAGCCTCTGGACCTGAAAAGAACCGGCAAGCGAACCTACAAAGCGGTCATCTCTACCAATGGGATCCTGGATGTATACATGAAAAATTTTAACGGAATGTCCCTCTCCGAATATGAGGTGATCGACATTCTGGATGATGGCGCCCCGGAACTGGTTTCCTATGACGTAAACGAAGGAATTCTTTCCCTTACGGTAAAAGATACCCAATCCGGTATCGATTATACCTCCCTTCATGCCACAACCCCATCGGGAGTTGTAGTTCAGCCCCTCTCCATTGACCGCGAAAACGGTCTTGTCACATTCCAGCTGGACCCCAGTGGGCTTACGGTCTCTATCAAGGACTTGTCAGGCAATGAATACCTTCCCAGCTTTTCTGTTGTGACAGAGACAGCGGCAGACGGTTCTTCCGTCACCGGAGGCCAGGTGATGGTTCAGTAGACCACAAAATTTAGGGCTGCCCCACAAAATCTTGTGTGGGCAGCCCTTTTTGGAACTTTCCGGCCATTTGTCGCTATATAACTCTTGCTTTTGTAGACTGCCCTTCAATCAGCTGTCCCTTAAAAACCTTCTGCTGATTCTGAGCCTTATCCCTGATAATATCAAACAGAATCCCGATGGTGGCATAAGCCATCTCCTCCACCGGCTGCCGGATGGTGGTAATGGCAGGATTATAGTAACGGGCCATCTCAAGTCCGTCGAAGCCAGCGATGGAATAATCCTCTGGCACAGATTTCCCGGCATCAAATACTGCCTTACAGGCTCCGATGGCGATGCTGTCTGAGACGGCAAACAATGCGGTAATGTCCTCTTCGGACCGCATCACCCGCTTCATCTGCTTGTATCCGTTGTTCATGGTATAACACTCAATATCCTCATCACTGAAGAAACACCAGGCCGGGTTAAACCGGATCCCATGATCCTTCAGTGCTTTTTTATATCCCTCCAGCCGCAGCTTTCCAATACTCTCATCCAGAGGCGTTGCCGCCAATATTCCGATTTTCTTATGGCCCTGTTTACATAAATAGCTGACAATCTTATAACTCTCCTGGACATCATCTACGGAAACACTGGAAAATCTCCCCTTCTCTATGTCATCGGTTATGGCAATGGTTGACAGAACAAAGGGAATGTCCAGCTGCTCCAGCTTTTCCTGACTATGGGAGAAATAGCCGCCTAAGAAGATAAGACCTTTCGGTTTCCTCTCCTTCATCACCTCTATGGCCACGTCCACCTCATCTTCTCCTTCATCCACACGGCAAAGGAAGCACGAATAACGTCTCCTCTGAATCTCCTCCTCGAAAATTCTGATCATATTGCTGAAAAACGGGTTGTCAACGCCCTTAACCAAAAGCACAATAACCCTGGAGACCGAGCGCTTTAAGTTTCTGGCGCTGTTGTTGGGAATATAGTTATTCTCCTTGATCACCTGGAGAATCATATTCTTCGTCTCCTCATTGATATCCGGATGGTTATTGATAGCCCTGGAAACCGTGCTGACACCAACTCCGCAGATCCTGGCCACATCCTTGATGGTTATACTGTCCATGGTCAAATTCCTCTTCCATATAACCGGTTCATCTGGCGGCACCGCTTGATGATGGCCGGTGTAAATTCCCCTTCTTTCATTCTCCAGGTCCAGTTTCCTCCTAAGGTAGACGGCAGATTGATTCTGGCCTCTCCTCCAAGTTCCAGATAGTCCTGGATCGGGATCACCGCCAGATCAGCCACACTGGAAAGGGCAAGACGGATAAAATCCCATGAAATCTCTTTCTCAGGAGTGTCGGCATTGTTCAAGTAATCAACCGCCAGCTTCCTGTCCTCCGGAGCCAAAACTTTATACCACCCTCTCACCGTATCGTTGTCATGGGTTCCTGTATAGACCACACAGTTGTGAGGATAAAAATACGGAAGATAATTGCTGGTCTCCCTGGAGTCAAATGCAAACTGCAGTACCTTCATACCCGGAAAGCCCGTATCCTCCAAAAGCTTACGAACACTGGGAGTCAAAAAGCCCAAGTCTTCCGCTATGATGTCAACCGTCCCAAAGGTTTCTCTCATCTTCTTAAAAATGGAGATTCCCGGGCCCTTCTCCCAGGTTCCGTTCATGGCTGTCTCTTCCCCTGCAGGAATGGAATAATACTCATCAAATCCCCGGAAATGATCCACCCGCACCACATCGTAGAGATCAAAGCAGAACTCCATCCGCCGCATCCACCAGGCAAATCCTGTCTCCTCATGATAATCCCAGCGGTACAGAGGATTCCCCCACAGCTGCCCTGTGGCAGAAAAACCATCCGGAGGACAGCCTGCCACGGAAACCGGGCGGCATTTCTCATCAAACTGGAACAGCTCCGGATGACACCAGCTGTCTGCACTGTCAAATGCCACATAAATCGGTATATCGCCGATGATCCTGATTCCCTGCATATGAGCATACTTCTTTAATCTGCTCCACTGCTTCTTAAACTCTGCCTGCTGAAACTCATAAAACAGGATCTCATCCGCCAGTTCTTCCTGATACCTTTTTACCGCTTCCGGCTTACGCAGCTTAATATCTTCATCCCATTCTGCCCAGCTTATCTCCCCAAAGGATTTCTTCACCGCAGCATAGAAACAGTATTCCCTGGTCTCCTGGCAGAGATTTGCTTCCAAATCCTCCGCCAATTCCTCACGGGATTTCCCGGCCCTCTTTTTAAAACGCTCATAAGCCTTCCGCAGCACCACAAAACGTGTCTTATAGACAGCCTCATAATCAATGGTCCTGTCATCCTTTCCCACATCTGCCTGCATGCACTCTTCTTCTGTCAGAAGTCCTTCTTTTATCAGCTGCTCCAAATCGATAAAATACGGGTTTCCGGCAAATGCGGAAAAGGACTGGTACGGAGAATCTCCATATCCGGTAGGTCCTACAGGCAGAATCTGCCAATAATTCTGGCCCGCCTTTTTTAGTTTATCTATAAAATCATATGCCTCCTTTGAAAATGCCCCGATCCCATACTTAGACGGAAGACTGGCTATAGGAAGCAAAATTCCACACTCACGCACCCTGAGGACCTCCTTCAACATTTTTAACTGTTTTAAAATATAATAACAGAATTTTCTGTTTTATAAAAGTACTTCTTACAAATTTATAGCTGAATTATCCCTTTACCGCGCCGGCCACAACGCCTTCAATAATATATTTCTGGCAGAACAGGTAAAAAACAATAATCGGAATGATGGCCAGCACCAGTACTCCCATCATGGCCCCCATATCGATGGAACCATAACCGCCTCTCAGATACTGAATGGCAATGGGAACGGTCTTGAACCGCTTCATGTCCAGATTCAGATACGGCAGCAGATAGTCATTCCAAATCCACATGGTCTGAAGAATTGCCACAGTCACACAGGTAGGTTTCATAATCGGAAGTACCACATCAAAGAACGTGTGAATTGGCGTACATCCGTCGATCATAGCCGCTTCCTCAATCTCCAGAGGGATGGACTTTACAAATCCTGTGAACATAAAGACCGAAAGTCCCGCGCCAAATCCCAGATAGACGATGATAAGCCCCCATGGTGTATTCAGCCGAAGCATATTGACGATCTTGGACAGCGGAAACATGACCATCTGAAACGGCACAATCATAGAAAACAGGCACAGATAGTAAAAGATACTGGTAAACGCATTTTTTACACGGCAAATATACCACGCACACATGGAAGTACACAGAATAATAACCAGAACCGAGCCAATGGTGATAAACAGCGTCCACCCGAACGCCCCTATAAGACCGGTCTTTTCTATACCATTGACGTAGTTCTCCAGCCCTACAAACATCTTACCCGTAGGAATAGCAAAGGGACGGCGGCTGATATAAGCCTTTTTCTTGAAAGAGTTTATCACAACCAGTCCGATGGGACACAGCCACAGTACGGACAGCACGGAAAACACAATGGTCATAATCATATTTTTCTGTTCTTTTCTTTTTCCCATTACTGCTGCACCTCCTTTCTCCTGGTCAGCACATTCTGAGTTACGGCGATGATTCCTACCAGAACGAAGAATACTACTGCCTTAGCCTGGCCTACGCCTTCCCATCCGGCCCTTCCGTAGAAGGTTGAAAAGATATTCAGCGCCAGCATCTCGGACATCTTGGAAGGTTCGCCATTGGTCAGCGCCAGGTTCTGATCAAACAGCTTAAATCCATTGGTCAGAGTTAAAAATGTACAGATGGTGATGGACGGCATAACCATTGGCAGGGTCACGTTCTTAAGAATCTGCCAGCTGTTGGCGCCGTCGATCTTTGCCGCTTCCACCAAATCTCCCGGTATATTCTGGATACCTGCAATGTAAATGATCATCATATATCCGATTTGCTGCCAGCACATCAGAATAACCAAACCCCAAAAGCCATAGAAAGAGGAATATGTCAGTGTTTTCTCAAACGGAAGTAAAAGTCCGTTTAGCAGAAGGCTCCACACATAACCTAAAATGATGCCGCCGATCAGGTTGGGCATAAAAAATACGGTACGGAAAATATTGGTTCCCTTAATCTTTTTGGTAAGCAGAAGCGCCGCTGCAAATGCAAAAAAGTTGATAAATACAACGCTCACAATGGTAAACAACGTGGTGTACCACAACGCATGTACAAAGCTTCCGTCCGTCCACACTTTTGTGTAATTGCTAAAGCCGATAAACACAGCATCATTGATCGTGGTAAACTTACAGAAAGACAGCCATACTCCTACGATAAATGGCGCAATAAATCCCATGGTAAATGCCAACAGTGTAGGAAGAACAAAAATGGGAAAATACCGCTTGATTGCTTTATCCATAATCTTATCCTTTCTCTCAATCATCATTACCGTTTCTGTCAGAGTCTCCATGGTGAAGACCGTTTAAAAATAGCGGAACAGGCATATTCCACCTGCCCCGCTTCATGTTTTCCAAAAGCTTTTATAAAATTTTAGTTGTTTGCGTTTGCTGCCTGGTACTCTGTTGCCCAGCCGTCAACAAATGCAGTCACAACTGCGTCCCAGTCACCGGTTCCCTGTGCATACTCCAGCATAGCGCTTCCTAACTGATTCTTCCACTCTTCAGAAGGCATGGTAGTGAAGTTCCAGGTAACAGAGGTGGTACCGTTGGTCATGAACTCGTTGGCAGCTGCCAGCAACGGATTGGCCGGCAGATAGTCCTCTGTGAAGGTGCTGAATGGAGTAACGAAGCCCATCTCTTTTGCCAGACTGTTCTTGCCGGTATCACTTTCTACAACCCACTGAAGGAATGCCAGAGTTGCCTGGATATTCTCTTCGGAAGCCTGGCTATTGACACACCAGTAGTTCTCAGAACCGGTACACAGTCCCTGCTTTTCCTCACCGTCGGCACCGATATAGATCGGCAACATTCCCAGATCCTCGTCAGCTACTTCATTGTCCTTAATATCGCCGTAAGCCCAGGTACCATTCTGATAGAATACGGCCTCACCCAATGCAAATTCGGAAGCGGAATCCTCACCGGTCTTGCTGGAAAGCAGCGTAGGTGCACAGGTAGAATCCGTAATATACAGATCAAAAATCTGCTTAAAGTTAAATAGAACTCCAACTCTTTCTGCAGTGCAT
>CAYWRB010000009.1:4603-21621 GCA_964460025.1 uncultured Hungatella sp. | reverse complement strand
CAAACTTTAAATGGACCGGATTCCGTTACAGTTTGGCCGAAGGCTGAACTGTAACAACAACATCGCGGCAATTACGGCAGCAGATCGATCCCTCTCACCGCCAGCATATAATTTTTCACTCCCCAGTTTACCAGAATAATGGCCACGCCAACCCATACCAGAATCTCATATCGCCTTTGATATCCCCCTGGCTTTTTCCTGGCCTTGTCTGCAATCATACGGAACAATTCCACCGATACCACCACCACAATATAAAATACCAGGGGATGATACCTGATGCTCTTCCATATCTGTCCATGAAGCAGATATCTTACTGCCCTGGTACCGCCGCATCCCGGACAGTAATACCCGGTTAAAAGATGAAACAGGCAGGGAAAACCCTGCCTGATTATTTCTATCAGTCTATAAAACATGGTCACCAAACTCCTGCCTGTTGGATCTGCCCTATCTGCCAGATCTGACCTATCTATTAGGTCTGGCCTATCTATTGGATCCGGCCTATCTGCCGGCCCAATCAAACAGGCGTGTACTTTCTCTACACTTCTGCCCGAATCGTCTGAAGCACTCCCTGATAGACCGCGGCCAGCTTCTCTTCCAGTTTTTCCAACTCCTGTTTAAACTGGCTTTCATTCTTTCGCTCGGTCAGTGCGGCATACTCGTTCAGGCCTTCCAGCGTTACGATCCGGCAGGAGCCAAGACACTGCTCCACCATCTCTTTCTGAGACTCATACCGCCCGGATATCCTGACGAAGTAACGATGGGAAGACGTCTCCATAGGCGCAATCGCCAGTTTTTCTTCTGTCCATCCCAAAGGAACATTGGAATCCGGATTTTTGGCTGCCTCCATAATATCCGCTACCACAGCACTGGCCGTAGGCAGTTTTCCGGCTCCGCTTCCATAGTACATGGATGTCCCCAGCATATTTCCTTTTACCAGAATACCGTTGTACACATCGGATACTGCATATAGAGGATGATCCTTACCGATCATCACAGGAGCTACCCAGGCAAACACCTGATCCCCTTCCATGCGGCTGGAGCCAAACAGCTTGATCGATGTCCCCATCTTACCGGCATACTTAAAGTCAATATCCGTAATCCTGGTAATTCCCTCCGTATGGATCTCCTGATAATCCACTTCCTTCTTTGTAGCCATAGCCGTCAAAATGGCGATCTTGCGGCAGGTGTCATGACCTTCCACATCCGCCTCCGGATTCCGCTCCGCGTACCCTAAATCCTGGGCCTCCTTCAATGCTCCGTTGAAGGAAGCTCCCTCTTTATCCATCTTGGTCAAAATGTAATTGGTAGTGCCGTTTAAAATCCCGGTGATCTCCTGAATCTTCTCACCCATAAGGCAGGTATACAGCGGCCGGATAATGGGAATTCCACCGCCTACGCTGGCTTCAAACAGGAAATTCACCTTCTTTTGTCTGGCGATTTCCAGAAGCTCCGTACCGTAGGCCGCCACCAGCGCCTTGTTGGAAGTCGCCACATGCTTTCCGGCTTCCAGACAGGTCTTTACAAAGGAATAGGCAGGATTTAATCCGCCCATGGTCTCCACCACAATCCGGATCTCCGGATCCTGGGCAATCACGGAGAAATCATGCACAATCTTCTCCTCCACCTCCGTACCGGGAAATTCTCTCAGGTCCAGAATGTACTTTACCTGTATCCCCTGCCCTACATTGGCGGCGATCACCTCCTGATTGGTCTTTAACACCTCGTAGACACCGGAGCCGATGGTTCCGTATCCCATAATCGCAACTTTTATCATATTCTCTCCATTCCGCCCCTGCAATCTTTTTCTGCATGATACCTTACAATTACAGCTCACAATGTATCATTCCCTAGTACTGCCCGGCCCCGGCGGCCGCCTATCTCTTCTCTCCGCCTAACCGGATCCATCTCAGGTATGCACTGATAAAGGGATCCAGACCGCCGTCCAATACGGCGCCAACATTGCCGCTTTCCTCATTGGTCCTGTGATCCTTTACCATAGTATATGGCTGCAGGACATAAGAACGTATCTGGCTTCCCCAGCCGTTCTCCGCCACATCCCCCCTGATATCGGAAAGGTTGGCGGCATTCTCCTGCTTCTTCAGCATAAACAGCTTGGCCTTCAGCATCTGCATCGCCTTGTCCTTATTCTGAAACTGGGAACGCTCATTCTGGCACTGCACCACGATTCCCGTAGGAAGGTGGGTGATACGGATGGCAGACGAGGTTTTATTGATATGCTGGCCTCCTGCACCGCTGGAACGGTACGTATCGATGCGCAGATCATCCTGATTAATCTCCACGTCCAAATCTTCCTCAATATCCGGCATAATGTCGCAGGACACGAAAGAGGTCTGCCGCTTCCCAGCCGCATTGAAGGGGGAAATCCTTACCAGACGGTGGACTCCATGCTCTGATTTCAGATAACCGTAGGCTTTATCACCATTGATCTGAACCGTCACCGATTTAATCCCCGCCTCATCGCCGTCCAGATAGTCCAGAACCTCCGTAGTAAATCCTTTCTTGTCCGCCCACCGGCAGTACATCCGGTACAGCATGCTGCACCAGTCACAGGACTCGGTTCCTCCGGCTCCGGCATTGAGACGCAGGATGGCATTGTTGTCGTCATATTCCCCCGACAGCAAGGTAGTGATCCGGATGCTGTCCAGTTCTTTTTCGAATTCCTCCATCATCTGGGAAATCTCCGGAATCACCTGGGGATCATTCTCCTCGTATCCCATCTCAATGAGAACACCGATATCTTCATACTGCTGTTCCAATTTCCTGAAGCCTTCTACCGTATCCTTTAGATTCTTGGCTTCCTTCATCAGCTTGGTCGAGCGCTCCGGGTCATCCCAGAATCCCGGCTCTTCCATGGACCTGTCTAACTCGGCAATCCGTTTCTCCTTGTTGTCCAGGTCAAAGTGAATCCCTCACTTCCACTAATGGTTTTTCAAAGGTTGATAATGTGTATTTAAACTGATCCAATTCTACCACTGTGTCACCTTCTTTCATACTTTTTTATTCTTGTCCGCAAATCCTATTTCCTTGACAACTCCTGCTTTACTTCAGCCGCCCGCAGCACTGCTTATATTTCTTGCCGCTTCCGCAGGGGCAGGGATCGTTGGGGTAAATCTTCTGAACCGCTTTTCTCACCGGAGCCTTGGCTGCGCTGTCGTCACGGTTGGTACCGGTCACCTTTGCCGCCGGCTCCCGTTCTACCTTCTGCTCCACCCGGATATGGAACAGAATACGCACCGTGTCTTCCTTCACCGCTGCCGTCATGCCGTCGAACATCTCATAGGCACTCATCTTGTACTCAACCAACGGATCTCTCTGACCATAGGCCTGAATCCCGATTCACTGACGAAGCTGATCCATGTCGTCAATATGGGACATCCATTTATTGTCAATGACCTTCAAAAGAATCACACGCTCAATCTCACGGATCTGCTCTGCCTCCGGGAACTCCGCCTCCTTGGCTTCATACAGCTTCACGGCTTTTTCCTTCAGCATGTGGCTTAATTCTTTTTTCTTCATGGTCTGTCTCTGCTGATCGTCAAGAACAATCGGTTCCAAGGGAACGATGGGAAGCAGAAGGGAATTCAGCTCGTTCAAATCCCAGGAATCTGCCCCGGAGTCTTCCGCAATGGCCATATCTACGGCATGCTCAACGATATCGGCCACCATCTTCAGGATCACATCCCTCATGTTGTCGCCGTCCAGAACTTTACGACGCTCCGCATAGATCACTTCCCGCTGTTCATTGGCCACCTCATCATATTTCAACAGGTTCTCACGAATTCCGTAGTTGTTGTTCTCAATCTTCTTCTGAGCCTTTTCGATGGCACTGGAAAGCATCTTATGCTCAATCTGCTCTCCCTCCGGCACTCCCAGGGCATTAAACATGTCCATCAGACGCTCGGAACCAAACAGACGCATCAGGTCATCCTCAAGGGAAATATAGAACCGCGACTCTCCCGGATCTCCCTGACGTCCGGAACGGCCTCTCAGCTGGTTGTCAATACGTCTGGACTCGTGCCTCTCGGTGCCGATGATCTTAAGGCCTCCCAGCTCCACCGCCTTGGCATCCAGCTTAATATCCGTACCACGCCCGGCCATATTGGTGGCAATGGTCACAGCCTTATGAATTCCTGCATCTGCCACAATCTCGGCTTCCAGCTCGTGGAACTTGGCGTTCAGCACCTTGTGGGGAATTCCTTTTCTATTTAACATCTTGCTGAGCATCTCGGAGGTCTCGATGGTGATGGTGCCCACCAGCACGGGCTGCCCCTTCTCATAGGCTCTCTCAATCTCCTCCACCACAGCTTTGAATTTCTCTTTCTTTGTCTTATAAACCGCGTCATTCAAATCGATACGTGCAACCGGTTTGTTGGTAGGGATCGCGATGGCATCCATCCCGTAGGTGTTACGGAACTCTTTCTCCTCCGTGAGAGCCGTACCGGTCATACCGGCTTTCTTTCT
Source organism: uncultured Hungatella sp. (assembly GCA_964460025.1). Classification (GTDB taxonomy): domain Bacteria; phylum Bacillota; class Clostridia; order Lachnospirales; family Lachnospiraceae; genus UBA3402. Next base: position 17,139 of record CAYWRB010000009.1, on the reverse strand, counting down.
GAATTTATTAAAGAAATTTTGGAATGTGATAGTAGCCAGAGTCTTACTCTCTCTGCGGACGATCACATGCTCCTTGGCCTCAATAGCCTGATGAAGTCCGTCCGAATACCGTCTGCCAGGCATAATACGTCCTGTAAACTCATCAACGATCAGCACCTCATCGTCTTTCACCACATAATCCTTATCTCTGTGCATCAGATTGTTGGCGCGGAGGGCCAGGATAATATTGTGCTGAATCTCCAGGTTCTCCGGATCTGCCAGATTCTCGATATGGAAGAAATCCTCCACCTTTTTCACGCCGTCTTCTGTCAGATTGACTACCTTGTCCTTCTCGTTGACTACAAAGTCTCCTGTCTCCTCAATCTCCTCGCCCATGATGGCGTTCAATTTCGTAAATTCACCGGAGGATTCGCCTCTGACCAGCTGCCTGGCCAGCATATCACAGACCTCATACAGTTTGGTAGATTTGCCGCTCTGGCCGGATATAATAAGAGGGGTTCTGGCCTCGTCGATCAGCACAGAGTCCACCTCATCAATAATGGCAAAATCCAGCTCCCGCAGCACCATCTGTTCCTTATAGATCGCCATGTTATCCCGCAGATAATCAAATCCCAACTCATTGTTGGTCACATAGGTGATATCGCAGGCATAAGCTTTTTTCCTCTCCTCCGAGGTCATGGAATTTAACACCACGCCTACGGTCAGGCCCAGAAATTCGTGGACGCTTCCCATCCACTCCGCATCACGTTTCGCCAGATAGTCATTGACCGTTACAATATGGACTCCCTTGCCTGCCAGAGCATTTAAATACGCCGGCGCCGTGGAAACCAGAGTCTTGCCTTCGCCGGTCTTCATCTCGGCAATACGCCCCTGATGAAGCACGATGCCTCCGATCAGCTGCACCGGATAATGTTCCATATTCAGTGTCCTTCTGGCCGCTTCCCGGACTACGGCAAATGCCTCCGGAAGAATATCGTCCAGGGTCTCTCCTTCTGCCAAACGCTCCTTAAAAATCCTGGTCTTATCCCGAAGCTGTTCGTCAGACAGTTCCAGCATCTCCGGACGCATAGCCACAATCTTGTCAACAATGGGATATATCAATTTCAGTTCACGTTCACTGTGAGTACCGAACACCTTTTCAATGAGGTTCATGAATCACTCTCCTATGATTTCTCTTTTTTTAAATATTTTTTGATATAATCTTATACATTGTATCACCAACCTTGGTTTTATTCAACTAAATCGTTCTTTCTTCACAAAATTTTTATGTTTGGGGACGGCACAACTTTTTTTCAGACGGCAAATCCAGCACTTTGCACAAAAATAACCGGCCGAATTTTACTATCCACATCATCCACATCCGTTTTCCCCCTTTTTCTTCAGACTTATCCACATCAAACCCTTCCCTCTCCCCCTGGAAAAATCAGTTGTACACAAAGTTATCCACATTATCCACATTTTTATTCCTAACTCACTCTCCATTTTCAAAGCTTCACTTTTTTGTACAGATGTCATAAAGTTTCTTTTTTCGACAAATTTTCTATTGACAAAGTCGATAAATTTCAGAATCATTTCTGCATAATTGTCAAAAAATTATATTGTTTTTCGTTGAGTTTTTTGACTATCTATGATATACTAAATTCATCTCAAAAGAAGGAGTTGATTCTATGCGTTACACAATTACAGGAAGAAATATGGATGTGACTCAAGGCTTAAAAAACGCAATTCAGGATAAACTGGGAAAACTTGAGTGCTTTTTTAACCCGGAGACCGAGGTGATCGTAACCCTCAGTGTCCAGAAGGACATGCAGAAGATCGAGGTAACCATTCCCGTAAAAGGAAGCATTATCCGTGCGGAAGAGTCCAGCACCGATATGTATGTATCCATAGATTTGGTGGAAGAGGTGATTGAACGCCAGATTCGAAGATACAGGAAAAAACTGATTGATAAGAAACAATCTGCCCAGTCCTTCTCCGAATTATTCATCAGCGAGGCGGAAGAAGACGAGAACGAAGAGATCAGCATCGTCAAGACCAAACGCTTCGGCATGAAGCCCATGTTCCCGGAGGATGCCTGTGTAGAGATGGAACTCCTGGGCCACAATTTCTATATGTTCCAGAACGCCGAAACCGATCAGGTAAACGTAGTCTACAAGAGAAAAGGAAACACCTACGGCCTAATTGAACCTGAATTTTAATAAATAGTTGATAGAACGCTTTCAGGCATAATGTCTGGAAGCGTTCTCCTTTGTTGGGTATCATAATTCTGCTATGAATCCATGTATCCTGCTGCTTCGGCTTTTACCCTCTCAGATATCTTTCCACGCTGGTCACCGCATTGGCCCCGTCTGCTGCCGCCGTTATAATCTGCCGCAGCTGTTTATCCCTCACATCCCCTGCCGCAAAGATGCCTTCCGTCGAGGTCCTGCAGTCTTCCCCTGCCAGAATATATCCCTGGTTCATGTTCACCATTCCCTGGAATTCCTGGCTGTTGGGGACAATCCCTACGGCAATAAACACTCCCTGAACTTCCAGCCGGCTTTCCTCCCCGGTCTTCTTATTTTCCAGCCTCAGGCTTTCCACCTGGCTTGTTCCCTGGATTTCCCGGACTACCGTATCCCAGAGAATCTCTATATTCTCCTGATGAAAAACCGTCTCCTGAAGGCTTTTTGCCCCCCGCAGCTCCTCTCTTCTGTGGATCAGATAAACCTTCTTACAAAGCCTTGACAGGAAAATGGCATCTTCCAGAGCCACATCCCCGCCTCCTACCACAGCGGTAACCTTATTTCTAAAAAATGCCCCGTCACAGGTGGCACAGTAAGATACCCCCATCCCTGTCAGTTCTTCTTCTCCCGGCACTCCCAGTTTCCGGTGTATGGCACCGGAGGCGATAAGGACGGTTCTGGTTCTGAAGGTCTCATCCTGGCAGACTACTTTTTTATCTGCTCCGTCTGCTTCAATGCCCAAAACTCTTTCAACAGCAAAAACCGTCCCCAGCTTTTCCGCATGTTCCCGAAATTTCATCCCCAGGTCAAAGCCGCTGATACCTGGAAGGCCAGGATAGTTGTCCACCTCATAGGTGGTCAGAACCTGTCCTCCGCTCATCATCTCTTTTTCAATCACAAGGGTATCCAATTTCGCTCTCTGTGCATAGATCGCTGCTGAAAGCCCTGCCGGCCCGGAGCCGATGATAATTAAGTCGTATACTTTTTCCATACCTGCAATCCTTTCCTGTTACCTGCTGCTCTGGCTGATGGACAGAAGCTTCTGCCTCAGCTCCTCCTCGATTCTTCCCAGCTCCTGCTCCGCGCTGCGGCGTTTTGTCCGCCCTTCCTCCTGGATTTTCAGCACTTCATCCAGAGTATAGATCAGGCTCTTATTGGTCTCCTTAAGCGTCTCGATATCCACAATCCCCCGCTCTGATTCTTTGGCCGTCTCGATGGTAGCCATCTTAAGCATCTCCGCATTTTTCCTCAGCAGTTCGTTGGTGGTATCGGACACCTGCTTCTGTGCCCTGGCGGCCTCCGTAGAATGATTCAGGCCTACGGCCAGTACCATCTGAGTTTTCCACAGCGGAATCGTATTTACCAGGGTAGACTGAATCTTCTCCGACATGGCCGTATCGTTGTTCTGAATCAGGCGGATCTGAGGAGCCATCTGCAGAGAAACCATCCTGGTCAGTTCAAGATCATGAAGCTTCTTCTCAAAACGGTTGCACAGGTTGGCCAGATCATTGGCTGCCTGAGTATCCTCAGGAAGACCGCTTTTCTCAGCCTTCTCCACTGCTTTTGGCAGTTCTGTCTTCATGGTGTCATTCAGCTTCTTCTTCCCCGCCATAATATACATGGACAGTTCCTTCAGATAGGACAGATTCAGATCATACATGCGGTCCAGCGTCGCCACATCCTTTAGAAGCTGAATCTGATGTCCCTCCAGCATCTTGCAGACCTGATTGATATGAGTCTCCGCCTTCTCATATTTTGCTTTCATACCGGATAGTTTGTTCCCATTTTTCCGAAAAATACCGAAAAAGCCTTTGTCTTCCTCAACCTCCATGGTTTTTAATTCTCCCACCATGTCCGTAAGCATCTGGCCGATCTCCCCCAAATCCTTGGTCTTAATATGCTCCAGAGCCGTCTCGGAAAAATCGGCAATCTTCTTCTGGGCCCCTGTTCCGTACATTAAAACCATATTGGAATTGCTAAGATCAATGGACGCGGCAAAATCGTCCACCATCTTCTGCTCCTTGGGGCTTAACACCACCTGAGGTTCTTTCTTTTCCTCCTCAGGCTCCGCCTTCTCTATGATTTCCGCCCCTTTCTCCATCTCTGTGGGATACAGTGTCAATACCGGCTCCGCCGCCTGTTCAAACTCACGTTCCATAATTTCCCTCATTCCTTTCCAAAGTATAAATTAATCTTCATCCTGTCTGAAATCCGATGGGGTAAGCCCTTCTCTGGCCAGCATGGACTGCAGCACGGAGGCATCGCTTAAGACATCAAAGGTTTTGTCCTGATAAAAATCATCCAGAAGCTTTTCAAAGGCTCCGTTGATGGTATCCAGTGTCTGCCTGATCTCTTTTTTCGCCCTTTTTACATTGTCTCCCGGAAATTCCACTGCGGCAAATTCCTGATAGGAAGTCACCAGCTTCACCGTGGTGGGGAGATAATATTCCATAAACCGGTCCAGTTCATCTACCTGCCCCGGCTGCTTCTTCAAAGCTTCAAACAGCTGCTCCAATATGGTGTCCAGCCGCATCAGTTTCCCTGTCATCTCCACATCCCGTATGGACTCCCGAAGCCTGTCCAGAGTTTCCATGTACTCCCTGCCCCGGGCGATGCTCTCCTCTGCCGGACTCTTCCTGTACTCCTCCCTTACGGTTCTTTCCTCTGCCTGCCTCTGCCGCTCCTCCTGCTGCCGTTCCATTAAAGAATTCTGGGTCAGCCTGTACTGCTGATATGTCTCCTCATTTAACAGAAGGCAGGTCTCCTGGTCATCCATCCGGACATCCGGAAGCATTCCCAGTTTCAGCATCTTCTTTAAATCTTTTCGGATATAGCTTAAGCTTCTGGAACTGCTTTTTTCCAAGCGCTCCAGTTCGCAGTATCCTTTTCCGTATGACTTAAGCTCCTTCAAATACTCCTTCAATCTTCCGATTCTGCAGTTATTCCTGATTCCCACAAAAAGCATTCCATAGAAAAATGCCGCAATGCATCCCAGTGTCCCCACCGCCCACCATCCGGCAAAGCTTTGAAGGGGAAGCGCCACCGCCGCCATCAAAATCAGAGCCAGCAGACTGAATCCTGCGCTTCCGATACTCCCAAACACCGTAAACAGGATCCCTGAAACCATGCCTTTTTTATTGACACGAATCTCCAGGGGCTTTGGCTTGGCCGGAGGTTTTATCTGCTTTACTTTATCCAGAGCAGTATTTACCGTATCTTCTATGGCCCGATTCAGCTGTCCGAAATCCATGGAATCCAGGGCATCCTTAACCGCATTTCTGATCTGCTCCGGAATATCTTCCCTCTGTCCGCAGTTCCGGTTATCCATCCTCTGTCCCTCCCTTATGTCCTTATGTCCCCGCTTCATCTGTAAAGGTTACTGTTCGCCGGCAACCTGTAAAGTCAATATCAAGTGTACTACAATTTCTCTTATTTTGCAATTAGTTGAAATATGGTGTATACTAAGATTAACGAGATAATCACTCAAAATTTTCACAAAACAGAACATGATTCATAAGAAATGAAAACAGGAGACATTATGCCCAGAAAAACCGTTCTTATCACAGGTGCTTCCCGCGGAATCGGGAAAGCCATCGCCTTGAAATTCGCCAAAGAGAATTATAATGTAGCGATCAGCTGTATATCCAGAGAAGAAAGTCTTCTGGAGGTAAAAAAAGAAATCCTGTCCTACGGCGTGTCCTGTCTCACATTTTTAGGTGACGCCGGGGACATGAAGCAGTGCCAAATCATGTTTTCAGAAATAAAGCAGCGCTTTCACACCCTGGATGTGCTGGTAAACAACGCAGGAATCTCTTATATCGGTCTTCTGCAGGATATGAGTCCGGAAGACTGGGACAAAATTCTGCGCACAAACCTGACCAGCGTATTTAACTGCTGCAAACTGGCTATTCCTGACATGGTGTCCAACAAACAGGGGAACATCATCAATATTTCTTCTGTCTGGGGCAGTGTGGGAGCCTCCTGCGAGGCCGCCTACTCCGCCACCAAGGGCGGCATCAACGCTTTCACCAAAGCCCTGGCCAAGGAACTGGCTCCCAGCAATATCCAGGTAAATGCCGTAGCCTGCGGCGCCATTGACACGGAGATGAACCGCTTTTTGGAGGAAGACGAGATGTCTTCTCTGATTGATGAAATTCCTTCCGGGCGGTTAGGCAGGCCGGAGGAAGCTGCCGATCTGGTCTTTCTGCTGGCCCAGGGCAATCCTTATCTGACCGGACAGGTCATCGGTCTGGATGGGGGGTGGATATAATGCCTACCACATATACCCACTATCGTTTTGGCAGGGATGTCTGCCGGCAGCTTCCCCTCTCCGTCCAGGAAGCCATCGATGAGTACCAGGGCCTCTATGATTTGGGAGTCCACGGGCCGGACCTTTTATTCTACTATAAAGCGCTGACGAAAAATCCGGTCAATCGGACCGGCTCTGACATCCACGCCAAAGCCGGATACCTGTTTTTTGAACCGGCTGCTCGGCAGGTAAAAGCAATGGCAGACCCTGAGCCTGCCATGGTTTACCTGTATGGATTTTTATGCCATTTTACCCTGGACAGCTTCTGCCATCCCTATATTGAACAGATGAGCCGCAGTCAGGGAATTACTCACAGTGCCATAGAAGCGGAGCTGGACCGTTTCTTCCTGGAAAAGGACGGATATTCCCCCCTTTCCTACCGCCCCATAAAGCATCTGGTTCCCTGTATTTTTCATGCCCGTGTGGTTGCCCCCTTCTTTCCCGGCATCGGAGTACGAAAAATCCTGGCCTGCATGAAGTCCCAACCTTTCTACCTCAGCCTTCTGGTAGTACCCGGTCCGGCAAGAAACAAGCTTGCCCGAAGAATCGCAGGACTAAAGTCCAAAAGCTTGGCAGACATGATCATGCCTTATGAAAAGATTCCTGCATGCATTCCCATGAATCTTCATATGGAAACCCTGTATGGCCAGGCCGTGTCTGCCGCCGTAGAGCTGATCCAAAACTATATGGCCTATCTGGACGGCAATGCCCCCCTGGACCAGCGGTTTCACCATACCTTCGGGGAGTACTAGCTAGCCTTGCGGAAATTCCGGTGAATTCAGCAGGGCATTCGTTCTAGAAACTGCGAATCGTATCCTGGGAATCATCATTGGTATTCTTGATGCTGCGGATAACCACGTAGTATCCTGTGTTGTCATTGACTTTTACATAAACCCGGTCTCCGGCTTTGTGTTTGAAAATGGCTTTTCCAAGAGGGGACTCCGTGCTGATGAGTCCTCTTAAGGAGCTGCCTCGAATGGAGGTCACCAGACGGTAGGTCTCCACCTCGTCATCATCTTCCATGTATAGCTCCACCGTATTATTGATTCCCACCTCATCATCCTTGGACTCATCCGACACGATCTCCGCTCGCTTCAGCATTTTTTCCAGATAACGAATTCTGCTTTCGTTTTGATTCTTGTCCTTCTTGGCGGCATAATACTCAAAATTTTCGCTTAAGTCCCCCTGGGCCCTGGCTTCCTTTACTGCCTCCAGGGCGTTTTTTCGCACTACCAGTTTTCTGTGCTGAATCTCCTCCTGAATCTTCTCCACATCGCTTTTTGTCAGTTTTTCTCCCATAATTTTCCTCTTCCTTTCCCAGCCTTATATTTTCCAGATACGAAGCCAGTTCCTCATCTGTCTGGCCGAACAGATAACTGCCGCTTCTCCTGGGCAAACGATCCAAATGCTCTTTGTGTATCTCCTGGTTTACCCGCTCAATCTCTTCTCTGAAATCTTTTGCCGACCACAGCCTGCAGCCCTCTCCTCTGATAATCAGCTGTTCCAGACCGTCGGACGTGGCCACAGTCACCTGATGGCTGCGCCCCATCTCATGGGCCAGCTTCTCAATATATTGGTCGGCAGTTTCCGCTTCCTTTGTATAAACCACATGAATGTTGTGGTATTTTAATGCCTGCCCAATATTTCCCTCCACCTTATACGCATCAAAGACCAGAATCAGAATACATTTACGGTATCCCTGATAATTGCAGAGTATATCCATCAGCTTGTGCCTGGCTCCGTCTATGGTAACCTTAGCCAGCTCCTGCAGTTCTTTCCAGGCAAAAATAATGTTGTATCCGTCTACCAGAAGATATTCCTCCACAGGCTCTTCTTTCCTGCTTTCCGCCTGTTTTTTCTGATTGTAGGATACTCTTCTAGCGTTTGACTCTCCGGGAAGGAGACGCTTCCGCTCTCCGTAGGTCCGCACGAAAATAGCCTCCAGCTCCTTCTCGTCGCTTCCCCAGGAGGAGGTTCTTCCCGATAATCCGGACGGAGTCCTTTCCGGACGCAACCGGTCCGAAGCTGCCGCGGGCGATACCGGTGGAAGCCTGTCTGTCCCGTCCGGCACTGCCTGCCAGTGAAAAGCTGCGGCAGACTCTTCCCTTCGCGCATGTATTTCCACAGGACTTTCTACATGCATAAAATCCTTCACCCGATCCCAGCTTACCGGATATCCCGCACCGTGAGAGCAGAATATGGACCCCGTCGGATTTTCCAAATCCCCATCGGAATCATACCCAATGGACTCTGCCACCTCCTGCTCGTTGCGGCAAAGTTCATATCCTTTCAGGCTGCAGGATAATCTTCCTCTTCCCTTGGTATACACCACCACTTCTTTCTGATAGTCACGCATCAAGGCCACCGGGGCTATCCCTGTGAGAACCGTCATCTCTCCCTGAACTTGAGGCTGTTCAAAGGTTCCCTGCATCCGCTCAATATCCGAAAGGGCCCTGCCGGTGGATTCTGTAGGAATCTCCAGCCGAAACCGATAATACGGCTCCAGCAGACGACATCCTGCCTCCTTCAATCCCTGCCGTACCGCCCGGTAAGTAGCCTGCCTAAAATCGCCGCCTTCCGTATGTTTGATATGAGCCCTCCCGGTAATCAGCGTGATCTTCATATCCGTGATCTCGGAACCGGTCAACACTCCTATGTGACGTTTTTCTTCCAGATGGGTCAGAATCAGCCGCTGCCAGTTTCTGTCCAGCACATCCTCGCTGCAATTTGTTTCAAACTGCAGCCCGCTTCCCCTCTCCCCTGGCTCCATCCACAGATGTACCTCCGCATAATGGCGAAGAGGCTCAAAGTGCCCGACTCCCTCCACTGCTTTCGCAATGGTTTCCTTGTACACAATACTGCCTTCTCCAAATTCCACCTTAACTCCAAAACGTTCTTCTATGAGACTCCTTAAGATCTCAATCTGCACCTGCCCCATGACCTGCATCTGAAGTTCTCCTGACGCCTCATTCCACACCACATGGAGCTGAGGCTCCTCCTCTTCCATCTGTCGCAGCCTGGGAAGCATGGTGTGAACATCACAGTCATCGGGAAGTATCAGCTGATAGGTAAGAACCGGTTCCAGTACAGGCAGTTCTTCTCCCCCTGCATCTCCCAGGGCCTGTCCCGCATAGGTGGACACAGGACCTGTAACTGCGCAGATGCAGCCTGGCTCTGCCTGCTCCACACTCTCATATTTCGCTCCGGAATAGATACGTATCTGGTTTACCTTCTCCCCGCTGTCTTCTTCTCCTTTCTTTCCAACCGTCAGAATATCCCTGACTTTCAGGCAGCCTCCCAGTATCTTCATATGGGTCAGGCGGTTTCCCTGCTGATCTCTGGAAATCTTGTAAACCCTGGCAGCAAATTCCTTCCCTGCCTCTGGTTCCTGGCTATACCGTTCCATTCCTTCAAGCAGCTCTTCCACCCCATCCAGCTTCAGCGCCGAACCAAAATAACAGGGAAATACCTGACGCGTTGCAATCAGCCTTCGAATGTCCTCCTCTTTTACGTCCCCCTGATCCAAATATTGTTCCAGAACAGACTCATCGCCGCTCATAGCCAGTTCTTCCAGCCATGCCTCCCGGTCCTTGGTCCCTTTGGAATCAAAAGGGATGCAGTTGTCATGAAGCCTGGTCTTTATCTCCTTCAGCAGCGCATCTCTGTCTGTCCCTGCCTGATCCATCTTATTGACAAAAAGAAAGACAGGCACATGGTATCTTTCCAGCAGCCGCCACAAAGTCTCCGTATGTCCCTGTACCCCATCTGCCCCGCTGACAATCAGCACCCCATAGTCCAGCACCTGCAGAGTCCTTTCCATTTCCGCCGAAAAATCCACATGGCCCGGTGTATCCAGCAGAGTAACCTGTTTGTCTCCCAATTCAAACACTGCCTGTTTGGAAAAAATCGTGATTCCCCTGGCTCTCTCCAATTCATAGGTATCCAAAAAAGAATCTCTGTTATCAACTCTTCCCAGCTTTCGAATCCTTCCTGTCAGATATAAGATTCCTTCTGACAATGTGGTCTTCCCCGCATCTACATGGGCCAACAGACCAGCACAAATCTGTTTCTTAGATTTCTTTTCTTCTCCCTGTCTGCTCATGAAAATGCCTCCTTCCGTGATTACATACTTTGGATGAGCTTCCTTCCTCTTACTATAGAAAGGAATTTTAAAAACTCCGCAGGAAATACCTGCGGAGTCCACATGGTTGAGTCCATATATTCTGTTGACCGATTATCTCTTGGAGAACTGCGGCGCACGACGGGCTGCCTTTAAGCCGTATTGAAATTCTCTGATTGCCGATTTTCCTTGATATTCCGGGCTTTTTCACGCTTGCAGTTCTCGGTTGTCCTATTCCTTAACCAAAGAAATAGGTGCTTTTTCAATCGCCCACTGTTTGATGGAGCGCTCCGTTCACCACATCAAACAACATCTCTGGCTTATTATACTTTACCTTGGCATAGATGTCCATAGTTGTTTTGCTATTTTCATGCCTTGCAAGGTACTGAACCGTCTTGGGGTCCACTCCTGCATAGAGAAGGTTCGTGATGTAGGTATGGTGGAAATGGTGTGGCGTTACCTCGAAATCCAGACTATAAATCACCTTTCCATTGTGAGCTGCCTTTTCTCCCAAAACAGGCGTAACCGTATGCTTTACTCGCTTTCCATCTTCATACCGGTAATATACCCGCTCCTTAGCCGTTCTGGTAACAATGTTCTGCCAAAGCCGCTTAAACTGCGTGTAGGACAGCGGATCGCCCTCCCGGTTCGGAACCACATACTCCGAAGTCGAATTTGCTTTCGTTTTTCTCAGGCATTCCGCCAAGCAATCCGGTAGGGGAATGTTCCGCTCAGCGGCCTTTGTTTTCAATTCATCAAGGATGATCGGCCTGTTGCTCTCCGTATGCCACCACCCTTTGTTGTCAGATTTTTCAGAATCTCTAACACCTCATTGCGCTCCAGTACCTTATACCCGCCGTTCATCTCAGATCCGGTTCCCACCATGGTCAGCACACAGCCCACAGGAATAATTTTGACTTCCGGGTCAATGTCCTGAAATTGAATGTAATACCTTTCCCAAGGGTCCACACCACAGTAAGCGGAGATAGAAACTGCCTTGGAATAATCACACACGGAGCCGCCTCCCACAGCCAGAATAAGGTCCACATTGTTTTCACGAGCCAGAGCGCAGCCCTCATACAGCTTTTCCACCGTAGGTCAGCATGACCGTGGGCCATACTTGGGAAGTTCCTGATTGAGTGCGTGAAGAGAATCCTCTCCGAAATACAGCTTTGTGGGGTTGCAAAAACGAAAATTACCTAACATATCGTTTTACTCCTCATTTTATCAAATTCCTATTTTATTTTTGTTTTATAGGTTACAGCCAAATTGCCGAAGCTCCTCCAGCTTTTCTTCCGACTGATTCTGTTTGTCAAAGGCTGTAAAAATGCCCATATTTTCCAGCTTCAAATAGTCGAGGAAAGAGTTCTGGTACTCATAGCCGCTGTGTTTCCTTTCGGACGGGGGCTGCCATTCAATACTAAAATCTTCATCGGCTTATCCTCCTTACTGCAACGAGAAGGTCGCAGTTACATCGCCGCCACCAAGAGCTTCCTCCCAGCCGGTCAGATCGTCAATGTGACCCAGCCGGGTATAGCTCCAGGAATTGGAAACATAGAAGATTACGATCTGATTGCCGTTATACAGCACAATATCACCCGCATGGGTTGTTGTCTGGCTGTTGCTGGTAGGGAGACTCGTTCCCAAAGAACCCACCTTTTCAAAACCGGAATAGTCGCTCATCTGAATAGCAACAGGAGCCTCCCGCATCATTTCTACCAGAGCATCTACCGCTGTATTGCTTTCCTGGTTTATCCCGAAGTCAGGATAAAATTGGCAAGCAATGCCCCCGGATAGCCATTCGGCTCCCGGCGCTGCTTGTTGGGGATTCCCCCAAGCCCCCTTTGAACACAGAATTTCATTCTGTGGCTGCGCGTTCTGC
>CAYWRB010000009.1:0-4593 GCA_964460025.1 uncultured Hungatella sp. | reverse complement strand
AGCTTACCGCTGGCCATGGTTCTTTTCCTTTTCAGCATCGTGTTCTTCCTCCATATTCAGCAGCCGATCCACATTGGCCTTGGCAGTCAAAAGCTCCCTCATTTCTTCACGGGAGCGCCGGTACTCGGCGTAAGATTTTTTCTTTATCTCCAGCAGCACCGCATATTCGGCTTGCAGGCTTTTGACGGTGGGCAGCTTCTTCACGCCCAGCTCGGTAAAGGCTTGCTTTGCCGCCTTGTGGAGCAGAATGTCCGCTTCATGCTCTTCCAGAAATTTTTTGGAATACCCGGCCTTGCGGTATGCCACATAGACCTCCCGGGTCTTGGCGTAATTGACGATGTGGGTCCGTAGGACGGCAATCTCTGCCATACGCTTTTCCGCCGCCTTGATCTGCGCCATCTGCTTGAGGTTAAATACCTTGGCCCATCGTGCGTACCCCGCACCTTTTCCAGCCTGCAATTTTTCCTGAATGTCCACCAGCAGATTGACCTTCGGTGGTTCTGGTTGCTGGACTGCTTTCCTATTCGGCGTGTGCTGTTTTTCTCCGGCGAGAACCGCCCGAATCTCTGCCTCACTGTAACCCTCGCCCAGCTTCTCATCCATACGGGCAACATTCTTCCAGCCGGGAGCTTTGAGCCGGATAGATTTTCCTCGTCTGGACACTTCGCAGCCCATCTCTGTAAGCAGCTTCAGCAGCCTGTCAAAATCTTCCGGTTTCTGTTCCAGCGCCTGGTCGATCATCACCCGGAGCTGTTCCCGATGGGAGGGCTTTGCCTGATTGCCCAGCCACTTGTTATAGCTTTTCTCATGGGGCTTTGGGTCCTCCACGATAGATAATCCATTCTCAATGCAAATGGTATCGCTGAACTGCCGGACAGCTTTGGTGCTGCCCCAGAAGTTGCGAAACTTCCGGTCACATTCTGTATTGACCGCAGACCAGATAATGTGATTATGGACATGGGATTTGTCGATGTGGGTACAGACCACAAAGGCGTGGTTACCTTTCGTAAAGCGTTTGGCAGATTCTACACCCGGCCGGTTGGCTTCTTCCGGTGTGATCTCACCGGGCTTAAAGGACTGGCGCACATGGTAAGCAATCACATCGTCTGCCCCGCGTACCCGCCCGGTGGCGGCAATATACTGACGCTTCGCCAGAAAAAACTCTGCATCGGCAGTCCGGCTGTCACCCCCATAGCCGATAATAAGTTTACCATTGTCGGTCTTTTGTGGATTTGCCACATAGTCAATGATGTCGCTGACAGCCTGGCTCTCCGTGCGGCCCTTGCCGTTATGCAGCGGCATGATGCGTGTAGTTGCCATGATTTTCACCTCCCGCAAAGCAAAACGGCCTGCTGCCGCAGTTGGGGCAGATTTTATTATTCTTTCCCATGCTTACTGCCCTTGGCACATCCGGTACAAATTCCGGACGAATTCCATAACAGTAGCCCATGAAATGTCAGAGGCATAGGAAAATTTCTTCTGATAGGCTGACCATAGCCCCAGCATGGTGGGACTATTTTCCACTTCATCGCAAACCGCCAACGCATCCGGCAGATACTTTTCTGTTCCTCTTTTTCTGGCCGTTGCAGCGAGAGCCGCAGCCAAATCTTCCGGAACGATGTCGGAACCGTGGAGCCGGTTCAAAATATAGAGGTCATAGAAGTCCCTCATGCGGGTGTTAGTTGTTGCCCTGGAAAGAATGGTTTCCAGCTTTTCTGCCAACACCGTTTCCAGATTGTAGGCCCAAATATCAATCCAGCGATCTTCCAACATCAGCTTAAAACTGTACCGGACCTCTCTGGGGGTAATGGCATCACCGGTGGAAATGTCAATTTTCAATGGTGTTACTACACCGTCAAAGGTTGTGGTCATGCTGACACGAATCCCTGGGTATTCTGCTTCATCCATGATCTCGGAGATGTTTTTCAACTGAATTTTAACGCCATCGTCAATCGGAACGGTTATGATTGTAGAAATCAAAGTTTCAATGTCCTCCACATTGACATTGGCTCCCTTTATGGTTGCATCCAAATCCATTGTGGAACGAGCATCCAGCCCCACCATTGCGGCTACCAGCATCCCACCCTTTAAGATAAATTTATCTTTGTATTCAGAAAGGGAAATGCGCTCCAGAAAACGCTCCATCATATAATTCCGCATTAAAATCTGTGCGTCTGCGGATTTTTCTCTGGAAAGATTGCGGATTAAATCCTTGAGCTGTCTTGCTGTTTTTATCATAAGAGTACCTCCAAATACTGCCTTAAATTTTTATCTACCCGAAACAATCCGGCATAGCGCATCAATGTTCTTAAATTTTTATCTTTCCTGCGGGCATAGGTTTTAAGCGCTCCCTGGAAAGTCTGGATTTCAATACTACTCCGGCTCCGAAGCAGATCGCAGATCGTTCGCTCCATATCATAAACCGGCACCGTATGACCAAAAGGCGTCTGGCCAGTGGTTCGGCCAATCTCATAAAACTCTGGCTTCACGGTGTAAACAGAAAGGCCCTCCGCCTTTAAGCGAGTTGGACTGTAACCTCTCCTCACCGTAACAGAGTATGGTGACGGTTCCCTGTCTGTCAGATCGTGAAAAAACAGCGCCGACTCATGGGAGAATATTGCCTGACCGCACCGCAGATGCAAAAGAAACATCGCATCCACCCAAGCATTTTCAGACACATAAATACCATGGGCAACCTGTTCCAGCTTTTTCTCTTTTACATATTCATAAAAGATTGGTTTTACAATTCCGCTGGCAATTACCTGGGCGGTTTGCAGCATTCCATCATGCTCTGCCAGAAGTTTATCTAATTGCTCAAATCGTTCTGCTTTCGTCACGCACGCCACTTCCTTTCGTGCTACTATTATATATGAATGTAGCACGAAAGTAAATATAGAAATCAAAAACTTTTTTGAATGATAACCTCCACGGCTTCTGACTTCCGGGTGATTTTGAAAAATGCAAATTACAACTTAGTGGATGGCACCCACCAAGTTATCCATCAAGTTACCCACCAAGATGACACCAAGCAAACCGTAACCGAACAGGTTCTTGTTTTTTGCACAACGCCAAGCCGTAAACATACACCAGACCTGCACAAAGCCAAATAAACAGGGTAAGTACCAAAATCACCGGAGCCATAGCGATTTTTAACAACAGTTTCAGCGCAAACAATAATGCTTTCATTTAGATTCCTCCTCCCATTGTTTCCGAAGCCGCTGGCAGAGAACTTCCACCTGCTTTTATTTCAACACTTCTTCCTCCGGGTCAAGGGTCAGATAGTCCCGGAATATCTCTAACACTTTTTCAAAGCTCTGCATCTGTCCTCAACTCCTTTATCGTGAACCGTTTTCTGATCCTATTATCTTTCCTGTCAAACAAAAAGGCAAGTATGCCGGCAAAAAGAAAAGACGGAGGGAGGCGCGGCGAAGAAACGCCGTTCCTCCCTCCGCAGATGGGGGTTATGCTCCGTTATGAAAGTTTGGATAGCTGGGTCAGTATCTCTTTCACACCCTGCCACAGCTGTTCCTGCCGCTGGGATATATCCTCCATGTCAGCGTCATAAATCCGCCCGGTTTCATGTACTTTACGGGCCAGCTGGTTTAGGTTGTTGCTGGAATAACGCATCAGAGAGAGCAGCTCCTTCAGCTGCGGCAGCTCCAGCTTCACCACATAACCGTCAATGGCCATCTTCCGCAGATATGCTTCCCGGTTCTTTGTTCCCAGCTGGGCCATTTTCTCTTCGATCAGTGCAAGCTCCTCTTTGGATACTCGGAAATTGACCTGCACGTCCCGTTTCCGCTCTGCCATGGTTATCGCTCCGGCTCGCGTTTTTTAGGGGCGGCGGGCTTGTGGGCAGGCGGTTCCTTTTTTAACTTTTCCAAAACAGAACCTTTCTCCGGGAGTTGAACAGCCTTCCGTGCCTGTCGGACAAACAGATCGGTCAGGCCGGGGTTGACCTTATCCACCACCAGATAGGCACAGTGCCGGGAAGAATCGCTGTCCTCCGGCATAGGAACCGTTTTGGCCCAGGCTTTGTTGTCGCGGGAAATCCTCCCATCCCCGTCTTTATGCTGGATCGTGTTGGCAAGAATGAATTGCATCCGGTCTGAAATCCTGTATACGGCGGCTTCTGCCTGATAAAAACATGATCCGAGTCAGTCTTTGGTCTCGCGGTTTTTAAGTAACGGATGATGGCCTCGCCGACATCTTCAAGCAGCGGAAGTTCAAGGGGATTCCCTGTCTTCTTCTGAATGATGTGCAGCCTTTCCTTCTCCCAGTCGATATCTGACAGCCTGAGAGCCGCCACATCGCTGCTTCTAAGTCCGAGCCTCGCAATCAGAAGGATAATCGCATAGTCACGTCTGCCGCATGGATTCCCCAGATCCACCGACTTAAGAAGTGTGCTTACCTCATCTGACGTGTAAGATGACGGAAGACGGCTTTGGCGGTTATAGTGGACATTTGGAATCTTTGAAAACAGTTCATCTGACATGTGGCTGTTTTCATAACAATATTTCAGGAAGTACCGTACGGTGCGCATGTTGGCACAGATAGAAGATTTTTCCATTGATCCAATGTATTTCAGAAAGA
>CAYWRB010000008.1:10477-21623 GCA_964460025.1 uncultured Hungatella sp. | reverse complement strand
AAAGAATACCCGATAAAGGGGGAAACTTACTGGGGAGATTCGGGACTTCTTTATACGCTGGCGGGAATCCCGTCCATTATGTACGGACCCGGAGATATCGGATGCGCCCATTCAGACGTAGAATGGGTAGAAGTGGATGAACTTCCCAAGGCAGCGTTGATTTATGCACTGACAGCTATGGATGTATGTGGAGTTGTACAGAGGGAGGTGTAACGGAAATGGCTTCTTATGATTTGTTACTGTCAGGAGGCACGGTTGTATTTGAAAACGGAGAAAAGAAAGCCAATATAGCAGTAAAAGACGGGAAGATAGCAGCGATATTGGCGCCTGAATTTATGGTAGATGCCGCTGTGGTCAATGATATTACAGGGTTATATGTTTTCCCTGGCCTGATTGATACCCATGCCCACTATTGGGAACCGGGGCCGCAAAACTACAGGGAGGATTTCTATCATGCAACAAGGTGCTGTGCCAGAGGAGGAGTAACTACTACGCTGGAGATGCCTTTGAGTATTCCGCCGGTTGTTGACCGGGAAACATTTCAACTGAAATATGATGTGGCAAAAGAAAATTCGGTTATCGATTTTGGTCTGTGGGGAGGATGCATTCCGTCTTCCGTAGATCACATGAAGGAGATGAATGATTTAGGATGCTGTGCCTTCAAGGTATTTATCTCCTATGCCAATCCGGATTATCCTCATATGCCGGATCATGAACTGTGCAGGGCAATGGAAAAGGCGGCGGAGTTTGGAGGACTGATTGCCGTACATGCGGAGAATGCGGACATAGTCAGCAATTTCTGCAATTGGAAGAAGGAGGAAGGAATTACAAAACCGTCCAGATATCATGAGGGAAGACCTCCGTTCTCCGAGGTAGAAGCGATTAACAGGGCCTCTCTTTTTGCACGGGTTTATAACTCGGAGCTTCTTATCTGTCATATGAGTGCGGCTGAAGGTGTGGATGCAGCCATGGAAGCCAGAGGCAAGGGAACAAAGATATATACGGAAACCTGTCCTCATTATCTGGCCTATGACAATACACGGATGGATGAATGTGGGGCCTTTGCTAAATGTAATCCTCCTATACGTCCCAGGGAAAATCTTGAGAAACTGTGGAACCATGTTCTGGCAGGCAATATTGATGTAATCGGTACGGACCATGGACCCTATGGCCGGGAAGAAAAGGCGGAAGCCCAAAATATATGGGACGCTTTGCCGGGCTTTGGCGGGGTAGAACTGATGCTGGCCATAATGCTGACAGAAGGGTATCAAAAGAGAGGATTGACGTTGCCGCAGATTGCCAAAATGACATCCGTCAATGCGGCACGGATATTCGGCCTTAAGAATAAGGGAGCCATCGAAATAGGAAAGGATGCGGATTTTGCAATCGTGGATATAGGGAAAAGCTGGAAATATGAGGGTATGAGTTCATTTTCAAAAACCCGTCTGGATTGTGGGATCTTCGAAGGCTATGAATCAGGGGCAATGGTAAAGGAAACGGTTGTGAGAGGGAAAACCGTGTACAAGGAAGGCAGTATAACTGTTGAATCCGGTTATGGTATGTATATACCACGGCAAATATAAAATTTTTAAGATGGAGGAAAACACTATGAGAAAAGCAACAAGATGGATTTCGGCGATTGTAAGCGCAATGGTACTGGCGTCATCACTGTGTGCCTGTGGAGGATCGGGGAAGCAGGCAGCTCAGAATCCTACAACAGCGGCATCGGCCGGAGGGAACGCTGCAGAAACGCCTAAGGAGTCCGAAAGCAGTAAGCAATGGAAGGCAGCCTTGGTAACGGCTCAGAAACTGGGAGATCAGGGTGTGACGGATCTGTGCCACAGCGGCTTTATGAAAGCAGCTGAGGAGTATGGCATGGAGACGCAGGTTGTGGAGGTGCAGAAAGGGGAATATGAAGAGAGTATAAGGGCACTCTGCGAGGATGGTTACAACATTGTAGTAGCGCTGAATGTAGAGCTGGTGGACGCTACATCTAAGGTTGCTCCGGATTATCCTGACGTAAATTTTATACTTACTTTGGGTGAGGTTGAACTGGATAACTTAAAATGTCTGCTGGGGCAGGAACATGAAGGCTCCTATCTGGCAGGTGTTGAAGCAGGTATGATTACAGAGACAAATCACATTGGGTTTATAGGCGGACAGGATAATGCGGAGATCAACCGTTTTCTGGCCGGATATGAGCAGGGGGCTAAGTCCGTGAATCCGGATATTGTGGTAGACCCTGTATATGTGGGGTCTTTCGAGGATCCTACAAAGGGAAAGGATCTGGCATTAATGTTGTACAACCAGGGCTGTGATATCGTATATGCGGCCGCAGCGAAATCCGGACTTGGAATGTTTGACGCGGCGAAAGAAACCGGCGGACTGTGTATAGGTGTAGATGTAAATCAGAATGGTGTGCTTCCGGGACAGGTAATCGGTTCCATGGCTATTGCTTATGACAAGTGGATATATGACGCGATGAAAGAAATTGCAGAGGACAAATTTGTAGCCGGGGTCTTCTGGAATGGTTTAAACGGTGATAATGTGTATCTGGCATTGCCTACAAAAGAACAGTACGACCTTCCGGAGGATGTTTTGAAAGCCGTGGAGGAAGCTAAGGAAAAAGTGGCATCAGGAGAAATTGTGGTAGTTCCGACAGCAGAGAAGGATAAGAATCAGTAGAGTGAAAGTTTCTGCTTTTGCAGCAGTAAAGAATCGGTTACTGTTCTTAAGGCGCCTGAGGACAGTAACCAGACTTTGCTGCCACAGAACAATACTGCAGTGAAAGGGGAGAAAACCAGTGGCAACGGCAGTTGAAATGCGCGGGATCACAAAAAAATTCGGTGATTTTACAGCCAACGATAACATAAATTTTCAGCTGGAGTGGGCGGAGATTCATGGAATCTGCGGAGAAAACGGAGCGGGCAAAACTACGCTTATGAATACCTTGTATGGACTTCATCAGCCTACATCCGGAACAATCTACATTGACGGCAGGCAGGCGGCCATCCATAGTCCAAAAGATTCCATTGCTATGGGAATCGGTATGGTACAGCAGCATTTCAGCCTTGTTCCGTCTATGACCGTAGCAGAGAATATTGTAATGGGAAACCCGCCCTATAAGAAAAACGGGTTGGTTGACAAGAAAAAAAGTATTGCCATTGTTGAGGAAATAAGTAAAAAGTATAATCTGATTGTAGAACCTGGGGCAGTTGTGAAGGAACTTCCGGTAGGGCTGCAGCAAAGGGTGGAGATACTGAAGGCACTGTATCTTGGAGCCAAGATTTTGATTATGGACGAGCCTACGGCAGTCCTGACGCCCCAGGAGATAAGCAAGTTGTTTATAACATTGGACGGTCTTAGAAAACAGGGAAAATCAGTAATACTGATTACCCATAAGCTTTCGGAAGTAACGGCGATAACGGACCGGATTACTGTCATGCGGCTGGGAAAGGTGGAAGGAACCATTGAGACAAAAGATACTTCGGAATGCGAAATAGCCCGGATGATGGTAGGACGTGAGGTTTTGATGAGTGTAGAGAAAGAGGCATCGGTACCGCAGGAAGCAGTATTGGATGTTGAGCATATATCCTGCAGCAACAATCAGGGGATTCTGGCTGTAAACGATGTGTCATTTCAGGTAAGGAAGGGAGAAATCGTAGGAGTAGCCGGCGTTCAGGGAAACGGACAGACGGAGTTGATTGAGGCCATTACCGGTTTGAGAAAATTACGGAAGGGATGCATCAGAATTTGCGGAACTCAATTAAAGGGAAAGAATATGCCAAGACTATGCAGGGATCTTCAGGTTGGGCATATTCCGGAGGACAGACAGGAGGTAGGAGCCGCCAGGCACACAAGTATACGGGATAATTATCTCTTGTATCTTCATACGTTAAAACAGTTTAACAAAGGTATTTTTTTAGATTACAAAGCGGTGGACGGGGCCTGTAAAGAAGGGTTAAAAGAATATGATGTCAGATACAACCGAATTCAGGATAATGCTAGTTCTTTATCCGGAGGAAATCTGCAGAAATTAATTATAGCAAGAGAAATGTATACAAAACCCAGACTTCTTGTGGCAGCGCAGCCTACCAGAGGGGTAGACATCGGCGCGACAGAATTTATCCATAAACAGATTGTGGCTCACAGAGATGCCGGAAATGCCGTATTGCTTTTTTCTAATGAACTGTCAGAAATAATGAGCCTTAGTGACAGGATACTGGTTATGTTTAAGGGGCAGATTATCGGAGAAATCAGTCAGTCCGAAGCAACGGAAGAACAGCTGGGATTTTGGATGGCCGGAATTAAGAAAGAAGCATAAGAGGAGGGGTGTAAGGTGAATCTGGAATTTAAACTGAGAACCATCAACATAAAGACGATAATTATGGCAATCGTAATTTCCTTTTTTGTAGGGGGAGCAATCGTTTTTTGCAGCGGCTATAATCCTGTGGAGATCTATTTCAAACTTTTCAAAGGAGCTTTGGGAGGAAAATTTGCGTTTGCATCTACCCTTCGGTGGATAACACCTCTTCTGTTTACATCCGTGGCCTCGGCCATTGCCTTTCGAGGCGGAATGTTTAATATGGGAGTAGAGGGGCAGCTGTATATCGGCGCTCTGGCAGGAACCATCGTAGGCGTTACTTTCAAAGGTCTACCCCATCTGGTTCATGTAGCTTTGTGTTTTGCTGCGGCCATAGCTGCAGGAATGTTTTATGCCATGATCCCCGCTTTGATGAGAGTATATCTGAATGCCAGCGAAGTGGTTACCACCCTTATGCTGAACTATATGATTATTAATTTTAATAATTTTATCATTCAGGAGTACTTTCTGGCTACGGACAGCATGGTTTCTACCATTGCTACCAATGAACTTGAGGCCAGCGCAAAACTTACATCTATCATGCCCCCTTATTCTGTCAATACAGGTCTTATTATCGGAGGCCTTATGGTAATTTTCTTCTATATTTTGTTTAACCGGTGCAGAAAGGGATATGAATTTCATATTTCAGGAGTCAATCCTGAGTTTGCACGATATGGCGGCATCCAGGTGGATAAGGTCAGGATTGGAGTTATGCTTATCAGCGGCGGTATTGCCGGATTAGGCGGAGCAGTGGAAATCATGGGGGTGCAGGAACGTCTGATGGCAAGCTTTTCACCTAATTTCGGAATGGATGGAATGCTGGCGGCTCTTCTTGGAAACAGCACGCCTTTCGGTGTTGTATTATCTTCCGTATTTTTTGGTACATTGAAAGCCGGGGCGCTGGCCATTGAAAGAACTACGGATGTATCGAGAGCACTTGCCGATGTAATTAAAGGCATTATTATCTGTTTCATTTCCGTCAGAACCTTGGGGGTATTGGATAACATTGATTTTAAATCTTTCGTCCATATGGGTAAACGAAAGAGAGGGATAAAGGAGGTAAATCATGCCGATTAATGTAACTCTTCTGGCAGTGGTGGCCCGTGTTACAACACCGATTGTACTCTGTGCTTCCGGAGGATTGTATTGTCAGATGGCAGGAACGCCCAACATTACATTGGAAGGCGCCATGCTGATGGCTGCATTTGCCGGGGTTGCCGGAAGCTATTATACGGGAAGTGCTATGGCAGGGCTTTTGTGCGCCATTGCCGGTTCTATGTTAATAAATCTTTTATTTGGATTTCTCCATCTGAAACTGGGCGGAGAGGGGACAATTACAGGGTTTGCCATTAATTCACTGTGCCTGGGGCTGACAACGTTTCTTCTGCGTTCCATGTTCCATGTTACGGGAACCCTTGTGGATGACAGGATTGTAGGACTTCCCAAGTACAGTGTACCTGTTCTGAAGGATATTCCTGTCATACAGCAGCTGTTTACCGGACATACTCTGTGTACGTATTTCTCCTGGTTTTTTGTCATACTGACATATATTATTTTTTATAAAACCAAATACGGTATGAATGTGCGTGCATGTGGGGAGAATCCTGCGGCCGTGGCTGCAGTAGGAGTTTCCATAAAAGGGATTCGCTGGAGTACTGTTTTGATATCCGGATTTATGAGCGGATTGGCGGGGGCCCAGATATCGCTGGGATACTTAAGTATGTTTTCGGAAAATATGACGTCCGGGCGAGGATTTATTGCTTTGGCGGCCATCATGCTTTCCGGGGGAAAGCCCATAGCTATGTTTGTAGCAGCACTTTTATTTGGAGTGGCGGAGGGATTGTCTAATCAGGCACAGTTGACTGCGGTTTCATCACATCTGATTCTTACACTGCCGTATTTAATGGTTATCGCGGTGCTTTTGATGCAGCCTGAACAGATGAAAGCTTTAAAGATGCGCATTAAGCAGATGAAAGGATAAATAACATGCGTTTAGAGGGAAAAAGAATTTTGATCACCGGTGCAGCAGGAGGAATCGGCGAAGCAGCAGCCAGATTATTTTATGATCAAGGAGCCAGACTTCTTTTGTCAGATTTAGATGAGGAAAAAGGAAAAATCCTGACAGAGTCATTGCCAGGTACCTATTTTCAAAGTGCTGATATCTGTAATTCCAAGGAGATGGAAAATCTGTTTGTACAGGCTAAAGAAAAGTTAGGAGGGCTGGATGGTGTCCTTCATACGGCGGGGATTGTCTCTTCTTATGATTTGCTGTCGTGTACGGAGGAACATTTTGAAAGAATTATGGATGTTCATTTAAAGGGGACATTTTTATGTCTTCAAAAAGCAGCCCAAATGATGCTGGAGACAGGAGGCTCCATCGTTCTTACGGCATCTCAGAGAGGAATATTGGGTGCCACAGGTTCTCTGGCATATAATGCTGCAAAGGGCGGAATTGTAATCATGGGTAAAAGTGCTGCCATGGAGCTGGGAAAATATAAGGTACGGGTCAACGTACTTTGCCCGGGAGCCACGGAGACGCCGATGCTGAGGCAGGATATCAAAAACAGCCAAAATCCTCAGGAGTTAGAGGCAAAAATGCTCAGTGCATATCCTTTGGGCAGATTCGGCACAGCGGAGGAATCGGCTTATGGGGCACTGTATTTGCTCAGCGATGAGTCATCTTTTACCACCGGAACTACATTGGTAGTAGATGGCGGTAATACGGCAGGTTAAGGGAGGGATCGGATGAAAATTCTATTGGTTGGAGGCAGCGGTTTGGTGGGAACCAGACTGGCAGGCTTTTTAGCAGAACATGGTCATCAGGTAGTATGTTTTAACAGGAGCAAGCCTAAAGATGCACGGCCCGGATGCGTATATGAGCTGGGGGATTTAGGGGAGTACGGTCAAATTTACCAGATAATGAAAAAATACCAAATTGATCAGGTGATTCACAATGCGGCTATCTCTCATCCTATGGTATTCAGGGATAATCCATACAAAGTTTACCGGGTCAACGTTACAGGTACATTGAATGTCCTGGAAGCCGCAAAACTTTTTGATGTGAAACGCTTTATCTACATCAGTTCAGGTGCTGTCTATGGGAATACATCTGAGCCTGTTATATATGAGGAGCAGAAGCTTCACGGAGAAAGTCCTTACGGCGCATCAAAAGTGGCTTGTGAGGAATTGGTGAGAAATTACGGAATGGAATCGGCTTCTTTGAGGGTTGCCTTTGTCTATGGACCCGGACGGAGCATGGCCTGCCCCATTGAAAATGCATTAAGACATGCTATAAAAAAGGAGAGGCTGATTCTGGAACATGGCGCGGATCAGAAGATGGATTATATTTATATTGACGACTGCGTTGAAGCCATTGCTGCCATTTCAGAAAGTCACTGCCTGAATTATGATGCCTACAATATAGGAGGTGGCATGCTGATTCCCTATGGTCAGGTTATTGAAAGGATCAAGGCTTTGTATCCGGAAAGCATTTTGGAGATAGGCCCGGGAGGTCTGGGATATGATGATTTGGGGGCCATGGCTATCGAGAGAATAAAAAAAGATACCGGATGGCAGCCAGGAACTTCCATAGAAGAGGGTGTGGAGAAGTATGCCAGGTGGATGGAAACAAACTTCGAGAGTACATTGGAACAATAACGGAGGATTAGGATGACGATAAGAGTTGGTTATGATGAACTGTTGGAGCAGTTTAAACGTGTTTTAATCAGCAGAGGCTTTGAAGAAAAGAAGGCGCAGGATGGAGCGGAGATATTTGCTGAAAACAGTCTGGACGGTATCTACAGTCATGGAATCAACCGGTTTCCACGCGTAGTGGAGTATCTGGACAAAGGAGAAATTAATCCTGATGTGTCGGCAGTCTGTATACGGTCTGCAGGTGCCATCGAGCGGTGGGATGGCCGCAGAGGCTTTGGCCCGCTGAATGCGAAGCAGGCTATGGACAGGGCCTGTGAGCTGGCGAGACAGTATGGAATCGGTCTGGTGGCTTTGGGAAATAACAATCATTGGATGCGGGGCGGCAGCTATGGGTGGCAGGCTGCAGACCAGGGATGTATCGGAATCTGCTGGTCCAATACGATGCCAAACATGCCTGCATGGGGAGGAAAAGACAGGCGGATTGGAAATAATCCCTTAGTTTTGGCAGTGCCAAGGAGTAATAAAGAGCATGTGGTAATAGATTGTGCCATGTCACAGTTTTCCTACGGGAAGATTGAAGAAGCAAGATTGAACGGACAGCAGCTTCCTGTGTTCGGGGGGTATGACCAGTCCGGCAATTTGACAACGGATCCGGCAGAGATTGAGAAGACCTGGAGAGTGCTTCCTATGGGATACTGGAAAGGAAGCGGTATTTCCATTCTTCTGGATTTGATTGCTACGGTGCTGACCAATGGAAATTCTGTTGAAACGATCGGAACATTCGGTGATGAAACAGGTCTTTCCCAGATTATGATAGGGATTGATCCGGAAAAATTGAATGATCCGGGAATCACAGACAGGATTGCAGATGAATTAGTGTCTCATATCCGCTCTTCTGTTCCGATAAAAGAAGATGGGACGGTATTTTATCCAGGTGAAATGGAAATTCAGGTTCGGAAAGAAAACATGGAGAACGGCATTCCGATCCTGGAAGAAATATGGACTGAGATTAAAGCAATGTAGTATATGGATAATTCCAAGGTGGAGCATGTTACGGCTGTGATTTTGACAGAAAACAGCTGCCGCATGATACTTGCGGCAGCTGTGAGGGGGATTAACCGTATATTGCAGGCATTATCCTTCAATGGCGATATAACCTTTCCGTTCAATGGCTTTTTCATCTTCCTTCGGAATATCCAGAGTAAGAATACCATTTTCATATTTTGCATGAATGTCCTGCTCGGTGACATGGGAACCTACGTAAAAGCTGCGGCTCATGCTGCCGGAATAGCGCTCCCGGCGGATGTACTTGCCGTTCTTATCGGTCTCATCCTTATCCAGGCCTTTGGAAGCACTGATAGTCAGGTAACCGTTGTTCAGCTGGAGGGAAAGGTCTTCCTTCTTGAAACCAGGAAGGTCAACGGCAATCTCGTATCCGTTTCCGGTATCCTTCACATCGGTCTTCATCATATTCTTTTCGTGCTTTCCATACAAGGTCTTATCAATATCAGGGAAGGAAAAATTCATCCAGTCATCAAATAAGTTTTCTCCAAAAATACTAGGCATTAACATAATCATCGCTCCTTTTTTATGGTGTAATAGGGATTTGGCTCCTTGTTACATTTGTTTTATTTGTTATATGTGTACTATAACACTAGTTGTTAGCAATGTCAAGAGGTGAGTGCTAATTTATTTGTGAACTTTTTGTGAATTGAATTTCTTGACATCCAAATGCTACGTATGCTATACTGAACCCGTTATAAATGGGAAGGAGGGTGCGGCTATGCGGTGGAAAAACAGCTTGATTCTGCAATTTTGTGGTTGCAATAAAGCCATCTACAGGATTAGTGCGCCCTTTTTTAGATGACAGTCAGTTAAGAGTAAGAGCGCGCTGGTCCTTTTTGATTTTATAAAAGAAAGGATGGCGCTATTTTTATGCTTAAAAATAAAAAATATTTTTCCCTTCCCCGGCAGAAACGGGCTCTCATGCTGTTGGAGTGGAGCACTGGCTTTAAGCCTGCGGGGAGTGTATGGGTGCTGCTGTTGGCTTTGCGGGGGTTCTCTCTGGTGGAAATCGGGACGGCGGAGGGGCTGTTCCATGTGGTCAGCCTGTGCTGTGAGCTGCCCTCGGGGCTGATGGCAGACGTAATGGGACGGAAGCGGACCCTGGTGGCCAGTTATACCATGTTCCTCATCTCGGCTCTGCTGATGGCGGCCTCCCGTGGATTCGGCGGGGCGTGCCTGTCCCTGGCATTCTCAGCCATAGGATACAATCTCCAATCCGGCACCCGGGAGGCCATTACCTATGAGAGTATGCTGCAAGCAGGGCAGGAGGCGGACTATCTCAAATTTTCCTCTCTGCAAAACGGGGTCTACCGGTTCAGCGACGGCGGAGCTATGCTGCTGGCGGGGGCTACGGTGTTGCTTGGCTGGCGGACGGCATATTTGTTGGATGTGTGTATCTCTCTCATAGGCCTTGGGGCTGCGCTAAGCCTGACAGAGCCGGTTTGTTCTGGCAGGGAGGCTTCTTCGGTTCCTGTCAAAGCCTTGCCGGGAGCGTTGCGGGACACCATTCTGGGGGCCTGGGCGTTGCTGCGGACAGACCGGACGGCGGTAGAGATTATGCTGGTCAATGCCCTGGTGGGGGCCTGTGCCACGCTGACCCGGTTCTTCCTCCAGCAGCGGATAGAGGCGGCGGTGGCCGTTCCGGCTCTGCTGGGGCCGGCTCTGTTCGCGCTGAGTCTGGGGGGCGGACTTGCGGGACTGCTCACCGGGAGATTGGACCGCCTGCCCTACGGCAGGGCGGCGGCGTTTACCGGCTGCGGTGTAGCGGTCTGCGCCCTGGCGGCCCGGGGGGATTTCTTGCCGGTGCTGCTGGCCAGCGGGCTGGCGGCAGGACTGCTGGACGATGCACTCCAGCTGGTCAGCGACAAGCGGCTGAATGTCCGTTTCCCTTCGTCCCAGCGGGCTACCTTGGTGAGCGTGTCCTCTATGGCCTTCTCCCTGTATATGATTCCGCTGTCTCCTCTGTTTGGGTATTTTTTTACGTAGGGGAAACTAAAGTCTTCTCCGCCTGGCTGATGAAAATTTAACCTGCGGAGTTTCACCAGATATAATCCGGACAAGACA
>CAYWRB010000008.1:0-10467 GCA_964460025.1 uncultured Hungatella sp. | reverse complement strand
GTATTTTTTTACGTAGGGGTAGCTAGAGCAGCATTTCTCTAATTCTGCATATAAATCTGTTCTTCTGTTATGGGAGAATACCGTATCAATTTATCGCTGTCCAGGTTTTCCCTGTACATATTTACGGCGGAAATCCGGTGGTTATCATAGGTGGTGTAATAGTAGATTCCCTTAGCTGCATTGCAGCAGCAGGTGTAGAGCGTTATCTCGTAGCTGCCGTCCTCTAACTGGCAGCATCCTCTCTGCTGGTCCACACAGTTGAGAATGTGGAAAAATTGGCTGACGCTTTCCGCTTCACTTTCCCCGGAGAGAGAATTCATTTTCACAAAAGATGCCCGTATAAATCTTGACTGTGAGGATAAATCTCCGGGAAGGCCTAAAGCGCCCATCCCCCGGCTGTAGGATTCCAGGTTCAGGCCTGGAGCAAATTGATTTTTCGGCGATTGATTTGACAGATGCATATAATTGTTCAGTGCAAACAGCTGTTTGTCAAAGGGGGGATTATTGGTCAAAACGCCTGTAGGGTTTTTATATAGTTTCAGACCCTCCTTTACGGCTTCAAAGGTTACGGCTTCGGTTCTGTCTGCCAGAATCCAGTGGAGCTGGGCAGGAGGAAGCTGATTGTTAAACGGGATATTCCACAGATTCAGGGTTTCGATTAGAGTTCGTGCCTGCTTTACGGTGGCGCATTGGCTTAGAATCCAGGGAATCAGTTCAAAGGTTGCGATATTGTCTTTTCCGGCTTCTTTTTCTTTGTAGACAGCATTTCCCACAAAGTTCAGACCTGCAATCCCCAGGCCTTTTTCGTTTACGGCTTCGTAATACAGCGGGAAGCTGTCCTCCACGTGGGCCATTCCAATCATTGCATAGTGACTGGCTATGGTTCCCATTTCCCGAAAAGAAAAGGGATAACGGCGGGGGGTTATGGTAATCTCATGGCCATAAGAAAAATCGTAATCCAGAGTGCGTCCGAAATAAAAATCTTTTGTGCTGTAAGTCGCTGCAGTACACATAAAAACCTCCTTTTTGGTTGAATGTACTCTCGGAATCCCAGACACAAAGAGGCTCCGAGAGTATATTTGGAAATTTGTTTCCCTCTTTTATGGAGGGTATGGATTGTGCAAGCGCGGGAGGCAAAAGACAGAGCGGCAAAAGGAAAGGGAGCAGAAGGCAGGGCGAAGAAGGCAGAGCGAAGTTTAAGAGTCCTGCAAGAGGTTTTGGAACAGTTCCCATACTTGGCTTGGAGAGATACCCTCTTGACCTGCATAGTTCAATGCTTCTTGCAGCCGCTCTGTCACATAGTGCTCCGGCTGCTCTTTTGTAATACCGATGATAATTTTGAACCTTTTATACAACTTGGGAAACTTTTCGGGAAATGCATTTATCAGCTCTGTGGCAGGAACATCGGCAATAAAAAGTTCGCGGGCGCCGGATTGGATGATGGCATCTTCCAATGCCTTTTTCTCTACCTCTGTCATTCCCTTGGGGACACAGACGGCAATGGGCGGCTTTCTGAGAGGTCTCTTTCCTATGGCTTTGCGCAAAAAGTGAGTGAACATGTTTACCGAGACCAAATAATCGGCAATCATCCCCTGGCGGAGGGGCGACACAAGCCGGACATTTTCCGGATTTTCCATAGCCATCCCCTGTGCCTCGGCACCATAAGCTAAGATTTTGGTCCCGGAGGTATCAAGAGCCACCAGGGATTTTTCGCTTAGTACCATTCCTTTTCCGAATATATAGATAATAATGTCCGCTGGTTCATAGTTTGTGTTATTCATATACAAAAAATTCATCCGTCCTTTCTTTATTTATATCCTTTTTAAGGATTGCTGCGCCTGATACTGCCTTGCGGAAATTTTGTATAATATCGGCGAAAACAAGTGATTTATAACTTCCGAAACAGGGAGACAGCTTTACCCCCGGGGGTTTTTGTGGTATGATTATCTGGAAAATTGCATTGATTGACTGTTTGTTTGAGAGGAATATAATAAGGGGAAGATACGGATGACAAAAAAGGATTCGATAAAGAAAGAGCCGACAGAGAAAGAGACGGCAAAGAACGGTAGGGCAAAGAATGCTTCGGCAAAGAAAACTGCGGTGAAGAAAGCGCCGGCGGAAAAGAAGCTGACGAAAGAGGAGCAGGCGAAAAAGGAACTGGCTTTGGAGATTGTTGAGAGGCTGAAAAAGGAATACCCGGATGCAGGATGCACCCTGGATTACAATGAGGCCTGGAAGCTTTTGGTCAGCGTCCGTCTGGCGGCTCAGTGTACGGATGCCAGAGTGAACGTAGTGGTGGAGGATTTATATGCGAAATTTCCGGATGTCAGTGCATTGGCGGATGCTGGTGTGGAGGAGATTGAGGAGATTGTGAAGCCCTGCGGGCTGGGGCACAGCAAGGCAAGAGATATCAGCGCATGTATGAAGATTCTGAGGGACCAGTATGGCGGGAATGTTCCCGACGATTTTGATGCGCTGTTAAAGCTTCCGGGAGTAGGCCGGAAGAGCGCCAATCTGATTATGGGGGATGTGTTTGGAAAGCCTGCCATCGTGACGGATACCCATTGTATCCGTCTGGTAAACCGCATGGGGCTGGTGGACGGATTTAAGGAACCGAAAAAGGTGGAGATGGCTTTGTGGAAGCTGATACCGCCTGAGGAAGGCAGTGATTTCTGCCATCGGCTGGTATACCACGGACGGGAAATCTGTACGGCCAGGACAAAACCATACTGTGACAGATGCTGCCTGAAAGATATTTGTAAGAAATGCGGCGTATGATATTAAGAATTCTTGCCGCGTTGAAGGCATCCACACAAAAAAATCATAAAAAATCGTTATAAAAACTTAAATAGTATTCCGAACTGCCCTATGGTACAATAAAACCAGCAAATGGAAGAAAAGGGAATGAGAGGCGGAAGATGAAAAAGGGCAGTTACAGGTATCTATCATGGGTTTGTATGTTTGTGATTGTGCTGGGACTCATGTCCGGAAGCACGGTTAAGGTTTACGGTGCACAGCAGCAGTATGGGCCAGGCTATGCGGGCCCCGCCGGTTCAGGTGAAGAGTTAAAAGGGGTCTGGATTTCTTATCTGACTTGGAATCAGCTTCCTAAGGAACAGGAGGCGTTTAAAAGTGCGGTAAACCAGATGTTTGATAATTGCCGGTCCTGGGGAATGAATGCTGTGTTTGTACATGTCCGCTCCCACGGAGATGCCGTATATCCGTCTTCCATTTTTCCATGGTCTAAGTTTTCGGGAGGCAATCCGGGATATGACCCTCTGGCATATATGATTGAGGCTGCCCATGCAAGAGGGCTGAAATTCCATGCATGGATTAATCCTTACAGGATTACGGGATATCTGATGTCATGGGATGAGGTATCGCCGGGCAGTCCGGCCAAAAGATGGCTGTCCGATGGAACGAACTCCAATGACCGTTATGTGCTGAATCATAATAATGCTTATTATTATAACCCTTCTGTGGAAGAAGTGAAACAGATGGTGACAGCTGGAGTTATGGAAGTGGTAAGAGGCTATGAGATAGACGGAATCCATTTTGACGATTACTTTTATCCGTCTCTTAACGACAGTGATGAAAGCAGATGGTTTGACTATCCGGAATATCTGGCATCAGGCAGTGCGGAAAATGTTGTTCAGTGGAGAAGAGATCAGGTCAGTGATCTGGTACACAGAGTCTACCAAGCGGTGAAGGCGGAGAAGCCCCAGGTACTCTTTGGCATCAGCCCTCAGGGGTATGTGGAGTATTTGAAAAGTGACAGTAATCTGTTTGTAGATATTGACCGCTGGATGTCCCAGGACGGGTTTATTGACTATATTATGCCTCAGTTATATTGGGGGTTTGAGACCAAGACGGCTTCCGGGGAGGCGGCACCATATGCTTTTGAGCAGAATCTGAGTACATGGATAGATCTGAAAAAAAGAGGAAATGTGACGCTGTATCTGGGATTGGGCCTTTATAAAGCAGGGGCAGATATCAAAGATTACAACGAAGTTTCGGAGTGGCTGCGCAGAGATGATATTATCAGCCGGGAAGTAAGCACCGGAAGAGGCACCGGAGAAGTGGGCGGATATTGTTTTTACAGTTATGACTCATTTCTTCAGCCGGTGGCACAGAGGGAAGTAGGAAATCTTCTGCCTCTGCTGCGTTAGGCAGGGGAATCATAGATGGAACGATAGATCATATCAGGTGGAGGAGCGATTATGAGAAGACGATTGGTAATTGTAACGGCTGCTTTGGCAGCAGTTGTGTTGACGGCCTGTGGCAATGGTGAAGGAGTTGTCATAAATGGAACGACAGCAGCCGGAGTGGAGAGTACTGCCCAGGGAGAAGGAAGCGGAAATTCCGGAGAGACAGGGCAGACAGAGAGCAAGGGGAATACGAAGATAGAGATTATTACGGGAGAGACACAGCCGGTGGAATCTGCGGCGGAGTCCCTGGAAGGGCAGACGGACTTTCAGCAGAATCCCGGTGCGACCACACCGGCCTCTACTACGGCAGCTCCCACAGCAGCGCCTACTACAGCGGCGCCTGCTCCCACGGCAGCCCCTACTACCGCAGCTCCTACTACGGCAGCGCCTCAGTATAAGGTGACAGACGTGAAGAAAGATATGTATGCCACTTCATCGGTCCGGGTCAGAGGCAGCTATTCTACTAGTTCGGAAGTTCTGGGAGCATTGGAGGAAGGCGAAAAGGTTGAAGTTACAGGAGAATCTTCCAATGGCTGGATGCGAGTAAATTATAAAGGACATGTGGCATACGTATCCAAAAGCTATCTGACAGATACCAAACCGGCTGAGAGTACAACGACTACCAATCAAAACACAAAACCTTCCACAACTACCAATACCGGGACCACTCCAGGATCCACCACTGGCCCTGTGGGCCCCACAGCAGGGAATGGCTCAGGCGGAGCCACATCACCAAGCGGAACCACATCACCGGGAGGAACCACATCACCAGGAGGAACCACATCGCCGGGAGGAACCGCATCACCGGGAGGAACCACATCACCGGGCGGCAGCACACCTTCAGGAGGAAATACGTCATCGGGCGGCTCCTCTTCTACAGGGAATAAGAGTACGGTTTCCGGAACCGTAACCGCCATAGATCCGTCAGGAATGACCTTGCAGACCAGCGACGGTACATCTTATCAGTTTGTCTGGGGAGATGATTTACCCACTCTGACTACAGGTGAGAAGGCTCAGATACAATATATTCTGGACAGTTCGGGACAGAGAAAAGTGACGCAGGTATCAAAGTAAACTCTCATGTCTTATCAAGGCATGCGGTCATGGATATGAATAAAAATGAGTTTACAGTGACAAAGTATTTATTAAAGAAAAGTGAGGTGCGGAATATGAAGATTATTTACGCAATAGTTAGTTCTGACGATGGTACCAGAGTGACGGATGTTCTCAATGAGCATCAGTTCAGTGTAACCAGGCTTGCCACTACCGGAGGTTTTTTGAAAAAGGGAAATGTTACGCTGATGATCGGTACGGAAGCGGTCAGGGTAGAGGAAGCCATTGCTCTGATCAAGGATACCTGCGGAAAACGGCAGAAGATAACCTGTAATGTTCCTGCACCTAATATTTCCTCTATCTCAGCAGGGTATATGATGATGCCCATGACCGTAGAGCTGGGGGGAGCTACCATATTTGTTATTGATGTGGAACATTATGAAAAGATATAAACCTATAACCTGTATAATAAACTTATAAATTGAAAAGGTTATAGACGCAAAAGCAGCTGCCATGATGATAAAACATATCATATGGCAGCTGCTTTTCCTTACTCTTTGTCATGAATTTCTTTGTGCAGCTCTTGAAGAGATTTCACCTGCCCCTGCTCATGGGTCTTTACGTACCGGATTCCTTTGGCAGTTGCCTTGGCAGCAGCCATAGTAGTCATATAAGGAACCTTGGCTTTTATGGCATTTTTTCTTAAATAACTGTCATCATGGATGCTCTCCTTTCCGGATGGAGAGTTGACGATCAGCTGGATATCCCCATTGGTAATCATATCCAGGATATTGGGCCGTCCTTCATAAAGCTTGTTCACCCTTACGGCCGGGATACCTGCCTGTACGATCAATTCATAGGTACTTCCCGTAGCTACGATCTTAAACCCGTCTTCGTGGAAGCTTCTTGCCACCTCCACAACTTCCGGTTTATCCTTTCTGTTTACAGAGATAAGAACCGTGCCCTCCAGAGGAAGTTTAGACTGAGCCCCTTCCTGTGCCTTGAAAAAGGCCTCGCCATAGGAAGGCGACAATCCCAGTACTTCCCCTGTAGAGCGCATTTCCGGTCCGAGAACAGGGTCAACCTCCTGGAACATGTTAAATGGGAATACGGCCTCTTTTACACCGTAATAAGGAATTACCTGCTCTTTTAACCCGGGAACCGGGGATGGTTTTCCGGTCAATTCGGAGGTGATAATCTCCGTAGCCAAAGGTACCATGCGGATGTTGCATACTTTGGACACCAGCGGTACGGTACGGGAGGCTCTCGGGTTGGCTTCCAACACATAGACCTTTCCGTTTTCAATGGCATACTGCATATTCATAAGCCCCTTGACATGCATTTCTTCTGCGATTTTCCGGGTATATTCCTTGATGGTCTCCACATTTTCCGGGGAAATATGAACCGATGGAATGATACAGGCCGAATCGCCGGAGTGGACTCCTGCCAGCTCAATATGTTCCATAACGGCAGGCACAAAGGCGTGGGCGCCGTCGCTGATGGCATCTGCCTCACACTCCATGGCATGATTTAAGAACCGGTCAATGAGGATCGGGCGGTCCGGTGTCACGCCTACGGCGGCGTTCATGTAGCCGGTCATACTTTCATCATCATAGACCACTTCCATACCCCGGCCTCCAAGCACATAGGACGGACGAACCATCACCGGATAGCCGATACGGCCTGCAATGGCGATGGCCTCATCTACGGTGGTGGCCATGCCGGACTCCGGCATAGGAATATTCAGCTTTTCCATCATATCCCGGAACAAATCCCGGTCTTCTGCCAGATCGATGACAGAAGGAGAGGTTCCCAGGATCTTCACACCGTTTTTCTCCAGATCGGAAGCCAGATTAAGAGGCGTCTGTCCGCCGAACTGTGCGATCACTCCCAAAGGCTTTTCCTTGTTATAGATGCTTAAGACATCCTCCAGAGTCAGAGGCTCAAAATACAGCTTATCAGAGGTGTCATAATCCGTGGACACGGTTTCAGGATTGCAGTTGACGATAATGGTCTCAAAGCCCAGTTTCTTAAGTGCAAGAGACGCGTGAACGCAGCAGTAGTCAAATTCGATACCCTGCCCGATTCTGTTAGGACCGCCGCCTAAAATCATAACCTTTGGCTTGTCCGTGCGGACCGGATTTTTGTCGGCAGCATTGTAAGTGGAGTAGTAGTAAGCGCTGTCCTTTGTACCGCTTACGTGGACGCCTTCCCAGGCCTCCTCCACACCTAATTGGATGCGGCGGCTGCGGATCTGATCCTCCGGGATTTCTAACAGCTGGCTTAAATATTTGTCGGAGAAGCCGTCTTTCTTGGCAGCGGTCAGCATCTCATCCGATGGCAGGGAACCGCGGCATGCTGACAGAGCCTCTTCTTCCTCTACCAGCTCCTTCATCTGTTCAATAAACCAGGTTTTTACCTTGGTAATCTGATGAATCTCATCTATGGAAGCACCCTTCCTCAAAGCTTCATACATGATGAAATGGCGCTCGCTGGAGGGTGTGATCAGCATTTTCAGAAGCTGCTCTTTGGTCTTTGTGTCAAAATCTTTGGCATGTCCCAGGCCGTAGCGTCCTGTCTCCAGGCTGCGGATCGCCTTCTGGAAGGCCTCCTTGTAGGTTTTTCCGATGCTCATGACCTCCCCTACGGCTCTCATCTGAGTTCCCAGCTTATCCTCCACGCCCTTGAATTTTTCGAAGGCCCAGCGGGCGAACTTGATTACCACGTAATCGCCGTCAGGCACATATTTGTCCAGGGTGCCGTATTTGCCACAGGGAATATCTTTCAACGTCAGACCGGCAGCCAGCATGGCAGATACCAGGGCGATGGGGAACCCGGTAGCCTTGGAAGCCAGGGCGGAGGAACGGGAAGTACGGGGATTGATCTCAATGACAATGATTCGGTCGCTAACCGGGTCATGGGCAAACTGCACGTTGGTACCGCCGATAACCTGGACAGAATCCACAATCCGGTAAGCCTGCTCCTGAAGTCGCTTCTGGCACGCTTCGGAGATGGTCAGCATAGGAGCGGAGCAGAAAGAATCTCCGGTGTGAACGCCCAGAGGATCAATATTTTCGATGAAACATACGGTAATCATATTGCCTTCGCAGTCACGGACCACTTCCAGTTCCAGCTCCTCCCATCCCAGGATGGATTCTTCTACCAGAACTTGTCCAACCAGGCTGGCCTGCAGACCTCTGGCACATACGACTTTCAGTTCTTCCCGATTGTAGACAAGACCGCCTCCGGCGCCGCCCATGGTGTAGGCAGGACGGAGAACCACCGGATATCCCAGACCATCCGCAATCTCCAAAGCCTGTTCCACGGAATAGGCCACCTCACTGCGGGCCATCTCAATGCCCAGAGCATTCATGGCCTTTTTAAATTCGATTCTGTCCTCTCCTCTTTCGATGGCATCTACCTGGACACCGATAACCTGTACATGATATTTATCCAGGATTCCTTCTTTATATAATTCCGCACACAGATTCAGGCCGGACTGGCCGCCTAAATTGGGCAGAAGGGCATCCGGACGCTCTTTGGCGATAATCTGTTCCAGACGCTCTACATTTAAAGGCTCAATATAGGTTACATCCGCTGTCTCAGGATCTGTCATGATGGTTGCAGGATTGGAGTTAACCAGTACAATTTCGTAACCTAATTTCCGCAGGGCCTTGCAGGCCTGGGTACCGGAATAGTCGAACTCACAGGCCTGGCCGATGATAATAGGGCCGGACCCGATGATCAGTACTTTGTGGATATCAGTTCTTTTTGGCATAGAAATGTCCTCCTTGTATGTTGATATGCGCTCCACTTAATATGGCCGTCCGGTGAATACCGCCACGGAACGGGGGCGCAGAATAAAGGTACCGTCAATCCGGATCTCTTCATTTTCATTGTAGAAATAGCGTCCCTGCCCATCGCCGTAGGTATTGACGCTCAGATACCATGCACCGTGGTGATGAAGGATGGGAAGAGTGATATACGCATCCTCCCAATGGCTGTTGATGGAAATATAGACAATATCGTCATGTCCGGTCTCACGGTCGTATCCGGTAAAACTGACGGAAAAGGTTCTTGTCTCTCTGGCAATGGTGGTCTTTTCTGCCATCAGGTCATGGACATGAATGGGGTCCATTCCGCAGACCGCATCGGGAAGCTTTTTGCGGATGACCGGATGCTTATGCCGGTAATGGATCATAAATTTGAAAAATTCAAACAGATCTCGGTTTTTATCAAGCAGACTCCAGTCCAGCCAGGAAATCTCATTGTCCTGGCAGTAGCTGTTATTGTTGCCGTACTGGGTATTGCCGAATTCATCGCCGGCCAGGAACATCGGGGTGCCCCGGCTGCACATCAGCACGGCACAGGCATTGCGTATCATACGGAAACGCAGGCTCAGGATCTCCGGATTGTCGGTATCCCCTTCCACTCCGCAGTTCCAGCTGCGGTTGTCATTGGAACCGTCGGTGTTGTTCCAGCCGTTGGCCTCATTGTGCTTCTCGTTATAAGAATAAAGATCATACAGGGTAAAACCGTCATGACAGGTTAAAAAGTTTACACAGGAATTGTATCCGGCATAATCATCATGATCATTAAAATATCCGCCGTACAGATCGTCGGAGCCTGCGATGCT
Organism: uncultured Hungatella sp.; assembly: GCA_964460025.1. GTDB lineage: Bacteria > Bacillota > Clostridia > Lachnospirales > Lachnospiraceae > UBA3402. The sequence continues at coordinate 570 of CAYWRB010000008.1, read as the reverse complement.
CCAGGCGGCGGACTGGGCCTCCCAGAGATCTCCTTTGAGGAAACCGCGCAGGGCATCGCGATACCGTCCGTTCCATTCCGCCCATCGTTTGCTGGCAGGAAAATGTCCTACCTGATACATTCCGCCTGCGTCCCATGCCTCGGCAATCAGTTTTACCCTGCTTAAGACCGGGTCGTAAGCCAGGCTTCGAAGCAGAGGAGGGTTGTTCATAGGCGAGCCATCCTCATTTCTCCCCAAGATGCTGGCAAGATCAAAACGGAAGCCGTCTACCCGATAGCTTACGGTCCAATAGCGCAGGCACTCCAGAATCAGCTGCTGGACGATAGGGTGATTGCAGTTCAAGGTGTTGCCGCACCCGCTGAAATTGTAGTAATTTCCGTTGGGAGTCAGCATATAGTAGATCTTGTTGTCAAAGCCCTTGAAACAGAAGGTAGGCCCCAGTTCATTACCCTCGGCGGTGTGGTTGAACACCACGTCTAAGATCACCTCGATGCCGTTGTCATGGAGGGCTTTGATCAGCTCCTTTAGCTCATTTCCTTCCTCATTATACTCCGGTGAGGATGCATAGCT
>CAYWRB010000007.1:0-22928 GCA_964460025.1 uncultured Hungatella sp. | reverse complement strand
CAGCACCGATCTCCTTGGCCATGGTGATTCCGTCTCCCGTAGCTCCGCTGTGGTTGGTGGTTGCAAATCCTGCCAATGCGGAATTATACTCAATCACCATATCAGAGTTTGCCCCAAAACCTCCGGTAGCCAGAATGACTGCCGTACAATCAATGGTAAATTCCTTGCCGTCTTTATCCGTGGCCGTAACGCCGCATACGGCTCCGTCGTCATTCAAGAGAATCTTCTCCGCCTTCGTTTCCAAAAGTACCGGAATCTTTAAATCTTCAATAGCCTGATTCAGAGTCCTCACCAGAACCGGTCCTACCGCAGATGTGTCGGACGGCCTGTGGATACGCTTTACACTGGCTCCGCCAAACATACCTACAACCGTTAAATCAGCGCCTAATTCGTTGACCCAATCCAGGGCATCGCTGGAATTCTCCGCCATAACCGTAACCAAGTCTTTGTCGTTTAATTCCTTTCCGCCCTTCATGGTATCTTCCACAAACAGCTCTACGGAATCTTCAATTCCCTCTTCTTCCTGATATATGGTTTCCGCAGCATTCAAACCGCCGGTAGAACGAGTGGTATTGCCTCCGGTGATGGGCATCTTCTCCAGCACTACCACATCCGTAGCACCATCCTGTACCGCCTGAATCGCCGCCGTCATACCTGCGCCACCTGCACCGATCACCACAATATCCGCCTGCTGATTCTTCTCCTCAGACTCTTCCGGCTCCTCAGGTGCCTTTGTGGTTTCTGCTTCCGTTGCTTCCGTTGCTGTCGTGGCCGCTTCGGTGGTCTCCTGGCTGCTCTTGCCTCCACAGGCGGCCAGAGACAGGACCAAAGCCCCTGCCGTGAAAACGGACACCATTTTCTTCATTGATTTTCTCATAATAACTCCCTTCCTATCACGAAAATTGCTGAAACTTTAGCTGCACACCCACTGTATCACTTTGACAATATTATGTCAATATCCAATTATCCAGCATTATCTTCTAATTTACTGACATGTCACTGTTCACTGACATTGGGGGTAAGCAGTAATACCGGCCGCAATTCTTTAGATGAAGTTAAAATCCTTCCCTGTGCAGAATCTCCAGAAGCTGTTCCACTTCCTTCTCCGATGCCACAGGAAGCGGGAAAGTGGCCTTAGCGCTTCCAATGATCCCCAACGCCTTCATGGCCGCCTTGATATAAGGAACAAAGGGCACTCCCACATTGTAAATATCCATCAGACGGTCAATCGCCTGCTGCCTTTTCGAAATCTCCTCCAGATCATTTTCCTCAAAGGCATCCATCCACCCTTTAAAAAACTGAGGAATCACATTGGAAAGTCCCCCGATACAGCCTGCGCCGCCGGAAATCACATTGTGGGCAAAGTTGTCATCAAAACCGGAGTACACCTTAAAATCAGGCCTGACCGCCTTCATCTGCTTGATAATATCCCTGGTGTGAGCCATTCCCGGAATGGTATCCTTGCATCCCACAATATTGGGAAATTCCGCTGCCAGCTTCACCATAACCTGAGAAGAAATCTCATAACCCGTGCGGTCCGGGAAGTTATAGATATAGATATCTCCCGAAACCTTCCCTGCAAGGTCAGCATAAAAATCATAGATACTGTCCTGTGTCAGTGTAAAATAGTAAGGCGGCACAACCACCACTCCGTCTGCCCCACATTCTATGGCATAATTGGACAATTCCGCCGTCTCCCCGGGAACCATACTGTTGGTTCCCACAAACAGCTTCACCCTTCCTTTTATCTTCCTCGCCGCAAACTCTATGATCCCTTTTCTGTCCTCCTTGGAAATAGCAAAAAATTCCCCAATACTCCCCAGCACCAGAATCCCGCTGATCCCTCCTGCGATCAAATGCTCATACAGCTTTTCCAAGTTTTCATAATCCGGCTTTCCCGCCTCATTAAATAAAGTTACCGCTGGTGTTATATACTCCGCTTTCATTCTTCTTATCCCCTTTTCTTAAATATTTTCTGTTAATTAAACTCCTTTAATACCCTGCCCCTTCCATAGCCGACAAAGCATGCTCCGTATACCGCCTGTACATTCCCTTTCTCCCCGAAGGCTTCTTAAACCCTTCCTTTTTCCTCTCCTCAAAAACCTTATCCACCTCTTCCGGAGACATCTCCTTTCCCTGGATCCCTACCACATTCAGCTGCCGTTTCTCCACATCATACTCAATCAGATCCCCTGTCCTCACATACGCCAGGGGGCCTCCTCTGGCCGCCTCGGGAGACACATGACCGATGGCTGCCCCTCTGGTAGCTCCGGAAAACCGTCCGTCTGTTACCAGAGAAACCGTTCCGTTCAGATCCTTATCACACACAATGGCCTCCGTAGTCATCAGCATTTCCGGCATTCCGCTGCCTCTGGGCCCTTCATAACGAATGACTATAATATCTCCGGGGTTGATCTTCTTTGCCACCACGTCATCGTGGGCTGCTTCCTCGCTGTCATACACTCTGGCGGTTCCCTTATGGCTCCTCATCTCCTGAGCACAGGCCGAATACTTGATCACAGAGCCTTCCGGAGCAATATTCCCCTTTAAAATGGCCACGGAACCATTTTCCTTTACTTTCTCCAAGGGGAAAATCACATCTTCCCGCTCTAAGCCATAATTGTGCAGATAACCAAGATTCCGCTCAAAGAATCCGTCCTGTCTGACCGCCTCCAGATTCTCCCCCAGAGTCCTTCCGGTCACCGTCATAACATCCAGATCCAGGTAATCTCTTAACATCCACTGAACCATAGGAATCCCCCCTGCAAACCAGAAGCTTTCCGTCAAATGCTGGCCGCTTGGATTGATGTTGCACAGGTGAGGAATCTTATGATTAATCTCATCAAACCACTCCATAGGCAGAGTTAAGCCTGCCTCCCTGGCAATGGAGGGCAGATGGATGGTGGCGTTGGTGGAGCCTCCGATAGCGCTGTGAATCACAATGGCATTTTTAAAAGCGCCCAGAGTCATAATCTGGCCGGGAGTGATCCCTTTCTCTGCCAATTCCATGATTTTCCGTCCCGCCAGCCGCGCATATTCCAGAATATCTCTCATGGTAGCAGGCACCAGGGCACTTCCCGGGAGAGCCATTCCCAGGGCCTCCGCCATACACTGCATGGTAGAGGCGGTTCCTAAAAATGTACATGCGCCTACGGATGGGCACCCTGTAATCTTATAAGCCCTGATTTCCTCCTGTGTAATGGCGTCTTTTCGTTTCTGCCTTAATGAAATATCCCCGGCCACCAGTGAAGTGGTCATATCAGGTCCTGGCCTCATACTGCCTCCCGGAAGAAAGATGGTGGGAATATCCATTCTGGCTGCTGCCTTCAAATGGGCAGGTATGGATTTATCACAGGAACTGGACATCACTACGCCGTCCCACGGAACCGCGCTGGCGTGAATCTCCACCATATCACAGATGGCCTCCCTGGATGCCAGCACCGCGTTCATGCCGTCATGTCCCTGGGCACAGCCGTCGCAGATATCGGTAATATGATATTTGGCGCCGTATCCTCCCCGTTCCAAAACTCCCCATTTTACCTGGTCTGTCAGCTGGTTTAGATGAACGCTTCCCGGATGGGAATCTCCGTATACATCCTCAATGAGAATCTGAGGCTTTGTGATATCCTCCTCAGACCACCCGCTTCCCAGTTCCAGAGCATCAAACTGTGCCCACAGCATCCGCTCCTTTTGACTTTTCTGTTTCATACGATTACCTCCTTCTGTAATGACAGCGAATAGATCATCCGCTGCTTCACTTTTTTCCCGGCTATCTGTTCCAAAGCCCGTTGATAATAATCCATCTGTGTCCTGTATCGCTTCACCAGGATCTCCTCCTGGCCTTCACGGATATGGTCTGTCTTATAATCAATCAGCACCAGACCGTCTTCTTCCTCCAGGTAGGCGTCGATAATTCCCTGAATCAACACCAGCTCCTCCGATTCCCCTGCTCCGATCTCCCTTGCGGGGATTCCCATGATAAACTGTCTTTCTCTGTGGCATCTCTTCTCTGCCTGTGCCCTTGCCATCCGCCTTCCCAAAGGAGAAGAGGCAAATCTCCAGATCACACTCTGCCTTACGCTCCGGGCCGTATCTTCGGAAATCTTCCGGCTCTCAAGGAGAATCTCAAACTGCCGTTTCACATCTTCTTTGGAAGAGACAGCGGTAAAATCCATAAGCTGCAGAATCCGATGATAGGCAATCCCCCGTTTTGCCGCTTCCTTAAGACGCAGTTTTTCGGCTGTCCGGTCCTTGGCTTCCTCTTTCTCCTCCTCCTGGGACTGCCCGGAAGTTATCCCCTCCGGAAAATCCAGCATCTTAGGCTGATACAATCCGTCAAAATCATCTGTTTCCTGTCCCAGCCTCTTTAACTCCGAAACCGTCATCTTTGTATAAAGATTGATATCCTTCTTATAAGGATACTGGTAGTGAAAACAGTTCTCCAGCTGTTCTTCCATCTCCCTGTCATAAACCTTTTTCGTATCCAGCGCCAGCAGTTCTTCCTTTGACACGCTTTTTTCTATCTGCCTTAACACCTCTGTGGCAACCAGGGATTCCACCGGAATCTCCTCTACCTGAAACAGAGGATTTTTCCCCGGACAGGTCATAAGGATCCAGTCCAAATAAGAGTTGGCCGTTGTCAAAATCGTATAGGGAAGCCCGTTATAACCTGTAACCTGTGTCCATCTGTCCAGCTTCTTTGCCAGAGAGCGGTCGGTTCCCGTAAGAACCAGCTTCTCCTTGGCCCTTGTCATAGCCACATAGAGGACCCGCAGTTCCTCTCCCAGATTATCCAGATCCATTTTTCGCTTCAGCACATTTTTCTTCAAGGTGGAGGTCTTTGTCCTTAGTTCCAGGTCCAGATAATCGGTTCCGATCCCCAAATCCGAATCGATGATCAGTCGGCCTCTGACATCCTGCCGATTGAAAAGCTTACCTGTTCCTGCCAGAAATACGATGGGAAATTCCAGTCCCTTGCTCTTGTGGATGCTCATGATCCGCACCATATTTTCATATCTGCCGGAGGCTGCCTCTCCGAAATCCGTCTCATACTTTTTCAGCTTGTGGATGTAACGGATAAACTGGAATAAGCCTTTATAACTTGTTTTTTCATAGGCAGCCGCCTTCTCCACCAGCATATCCAGATTGGCCCTTCTGGTCTCCCCGGCCGGCATGGCCGAAACATAATCATAGTATCCTGTCCTGTCATATACCTGGTAAATCAATTCATGGATAGGAAGATAGGAAACCTGATACCGCAACTCCTCCAAAAGCTGTTGAAACTTCCACAATTTTTTATGTAATTCCTGGTCCCCTTCCTCCTTTGTCCAATACCGAAAAGCCCCGTACAGTCCTCTGTCCTGCCCCTTCTGGGTCTCTCTTTTATAGGCAGACATCATCCGGGCCAGCTCCTCGTCCGTCACCTCCACAATGGGAGAAGTAAGGACCGTTGCCAGCGGAATGTCCTGCATAGGGTTGTCAATGACCGAAAGGACAGCCAGCACCGTCTCCACCTCGATGGTGTCAAAATATCCTGTGCCGGTCTCCGCATAAGCGGGAATCCCCTCCTGGGTCAATACATTGATAAATGCCTGGCTCCAGCCGCTGATGCTGCGAAGCAGAATCACCATATCCCCATATTCTGCCAGGCGGTAGCACTGCTTCTCCTTATCCCAGATCCCAAGACCATGGTCCTGGTCCGTCATCTGGCGGATCTTTTCCGCGATCATCTTGGCCTCGATCTCCCTGCTGGTATAGTCCGCCAAATCCGGATCCATCTGCCCCATGGCCTCCTTCCCCGTATCTGTCAAAAGAAGTTCCGTGGGGGTGCCGACCTGAAGACCCGGCCCTGTCTCCTTTGCTCCTTCATACGCTTCAAATACGGCTCCGGGATGAAGGGCCGCATCCCTGTTGTACTCCACATTTCCCAGATTCTTCGTCATAATCCTGTAAAAGACGGCGTTGACGCTGTCCAGCACACTGGCCCTGCTTCTGAAATTCTGGTGCAGCTCTATCTTTTGATGGCTGCTTTCCTCCGTGGTGTAGGTTTCATATTTTTCCATAAACAGCTCCGGACGGGCAAGGCGGAATTTATAGATACTCTGTTTCACATCCCCTACCATAAATACGTTGGGATTTCCGAACCGTTCACCGGACAGGCTCTGAATCAGCGTCTCCTGGACATAGTTGCTGTCCTGATACTCATCCACCAGAATCTCCGCATACTGCCTGCTCAGTTCATCCGCCGTCTCCGTATATCCCTCTTTCCCCACCAGGATTTTCAGGGCATAGTGCTCCAGATCATTGAAATCCACAATGTTCTTATCCTTCTTGCTCTCCTGATAGCGGCGTGAAAATTCTTCGGCCAGATCAAGCAGTTTAAGGACCACGCCTTTAGTTCCCAGCATGTCTGCCGCCGCCTCCTCAAGGGGCTGCTGCCCATATTGGTCCTTCAGGCTGCCTACCGCCTTCTTCACCCTGTCCCTGCAGTCTGTGACAAAGGTCTTTTTGGCGGGATCGATGTCCTTGCTTCTGGCCGCTGCCAGCCGCCCAAAGGATGCCTGGGACAGGCATCTGTTTAATTCCTCATAATCCTTTGCCCTGCAAAGCCCATGTATCATCTCCAGTTCCTGCTTAAGGCTGGCCAGATAGACCTCCGGTCCTCCCGGTTCCTGACAGACTTCCATGGCTTCCTCCACCTGTCCGGCCAGTTCTCCAAGCTGCAGACGGACATCTGCCATCAGATATTCCATCCACCTGGTTTCCTTTACGTTCCCCTCTTCCATCTGCCTCAGTTCTTCCCTGCAACGTTCAAGCCACTCCTCCGGAAAGGGATTGCTCTGAGCAAAGGTGTAGGTCTGCATGATATAATCCTCAATGCCCCCATCTGACTTTCCCGTCCCATAGGTATCTACAAATCTCTGAAATTCCGGGTCTTCCTCTTCATAATACGCTTCCAGCATATCTTCCATCACATCCGCCCGCATAAGGATCAATTCCCCTTCATCTCCGATCCGAAAAGCCGGATCAAGATCCAGAAGATTAAAATGATTGCGGATCAGATTCAGACAAAAGCTGTCTATGGTAGTAATCTGGGCATAGGGAACCAGTGCCGCCTGAGCCTGAAGGTGAAGGGAGTGGGGATTCTCCTCCAGCTTTTTCTCAATGGCCTGGGAGATTCTTTCCCTCATCTCCGCCGCCGCCGCATTGGTAAAGGTCATTACCAGAAGCCGGTCAATATCAAGAGGATGCTCTCCCTCACTGATCATCTTCACAATACGCTCAACCAGCACCGCCGTCTTTCCGCTTCCTGCCGCCGCAGACACCAGAAGGCTTCTGTCTCTGGCGTCAATCACCTGCTGCTGTTTTTTGGTCCAATTCATCTGTCTACCTGCCGCTTTCTACCCTGGTTTCGATTAAAACGATCCGCCTCATATGTGGTTTCCTGTCGATCCACTCAATCACCGCACTTGGAATCCTTTCATTTGGTCCCGTCATCCTCCATCAGTTCCCACACCTGTTCCGGTTTCAGAGGAGGGAAGCGTCTGAACCGGCATCCCTCGATCCTGGTATCAAATCCGCAGACACCGTGGTAAGGGCAATACTGGCACGCCGAGCCATTTGCCCCTGTATATGGTTCCGCTGACACCTGCCCTTCCAGAATCTCCTGCCCGCTTCTTTTTAACTGGCCCCGGACATACCGGCGAAGAATCTCAAACCTTCTGGTGCTGGCCACGGAAGAATAATGCTCCTGGATCATCCCGTCTTTCATGGCCACAGGAATCACATCCGATTTCTGTTCAATCTTATGGTCCAGATGTTCGATCACCTCTTTATCACTGTTTACCAGCCCATTCATCCGAAGCTGCTTTAGGATCTGCTGTTCAATCTCCTCCGGCGTCCGGACCTCTTCCTTATCTACAAGGGGATCCTTGATCTGATAATAGAAAATCCCTGCAGGAACCACCTGTTTGTCCGGATTCTTCCTCTGTTCCAGCTCTGTCACCGCGTCCATATACACCACCAGCTGCAGCTGCAGGCCATAATACACCGCTGCCAGATCAAATCGTGTGGAACCGGACTTGTAATCAATGATCTTCACATACACATGGGTGTCATCCTGGCACAGATCCAACCGGTCAATCCGCCCTCGAAGGTGCATCTCCTCATCCTCAGAAAGCCGGATCTTCATGGCCTGCAGATTATCTATGGCAGAAAAGGAAACCTCAAACCCGGAGGGCACGAAATCCCCTTTCTTCAGCTGCTCTGCCAACGCCCAAAGCGTCCGGTCCGTCATCCTCTCAATTCGTCCTGCCAGATACCGGTTCCTGGCGGAATCATTTAAAATCGTATATCCGTATTCCTCCGTCACCTGACGGACACAGTCCCCGGCCAGTTCCTTTCTCTGCTGTTCTGTCAGATCCGTCAGATTTTTCTTCTCTTTGCTCAATTCCTTGAAACACAGGTCGATAGCGCTGTGGAACATATTGCCCATATCCACGGCAGCAATCTGATACTCCTGTCTCTCCATCAATTCCAGACCGAACCGGAGAAAATGGGCATAAGCACAGGCAGCATACTGTTCCAGCCTGGTGACGCTTCCCTGAAGAATCTTCCCATAAAGAGCCTTTGCCGCCGCCCTGCTGATTCCTTTCTTTTCATAGGAATAAAAGGCGGCTTCCGTCAGCTTCTTTACCGATTCCTTATATTCCGGCTCTGCGGCAAACCAGCGGTATAACTCCGCAAACTGCCGGTCTGCTCTTCCGGGCTCTTTCCCATCCTCCACATTCTCCCACACCGCTTTGGTTGCTTTGTAATCCCTGAGACCGGCAATCAGCCGCTCCTTCCCCTCCTGTCCGGAATAAATCCTGTCATACTCCTGCCCCTCATCCTGAATCTTCAGCTTTGGAAACAGACGGCAAAGTTCCCCAATGAGGCCGGAAGGCCTTTTTGCCTTTCCTGCCTGGTCGAAGGAAACAAAAGACAAAATCAAGTGTTTGGACGGTTTCGTCAGCATCAAGTACAGATAATACCTCTGCATCAGCCCGTCCTCCCTCGAAGTAGGAGCCAGCTCAATCCGGCAGGTCTTAAGCATCTCCCTGTCCGTGTCCGTAAGCAGGCTTCCCCGATCCTTCTTGGAGGGCACAATCCCCTCGTTGACCCCCAGAAAGAAAAGGACCTTCACCTGGTCCAGACGGGTTCTGGTAATGTCTCCCACCACCACCTTGTCCACCGTAGCGGGAATCACTCCCACCTGAATCTCCCCGAATCCGGCATCCAGAATCTGTCCGTATTCTCTTATGTTTACAACCTGGTCACCCAGCACGGCCTTCAGCCGTTCAAACAGCTCCATAACTCTGTCATAAACCTGTTCATACTCTTTGGCCAGACCATACTGTCCTGTGCTTTCAAAATACTCCTGATATTTTGAAAGCTTCTCCTTCACCTGACAGGCTTCCAGACAGGATATGACACCGTCTGTCATGGAGGAGATGGTTCTATCCTCTTTTCTGAGACTTTCTCTCAGAACCTCTATGGGAGCAAGAAGCTTTTCTCTGAAATCGTTTAATTCCTGAAGATTCAGATCCTTGCCTCCCCGATATGTATATTCCCAGGTGCTGTTCCATCGCTTCCATCCCCGTATTCCCAAAGCCATAACGTAATTTTCCAGACGGTCCAGCTCTTCCTGATCCTCTGCTATCAGGCCGGTCTTTAAAAAACGGAACATGCTCTCATAGTCAAAGTCCCTTGCCACGGCTTCTATGGAAGCACGGATAAATTCCACCATCACGTTTTCCAGAATACTTTTCTTGCTGTCCATAAAATAAGGGATCCCCTCTGCCTGAAAACGATTGACAATCTCATACCGGTACCCTGGCAGATCCCCGGTAATCACCGCAATCTCCCGGTATCGTATCCCTTCTTCCTGTACAAGGCAGTGAATGCGGGACGCAGCGGCAGCCACCTCCTGGCCCGGAGAAACTGCCCGGTATACCTGTACCTCCTCAGGTTCCCAGGACGCCTGCCCTTCGTAACGGTATAAATGGCTTTCAATGAAAGCAATGGACGGGCTTTCCTCAAAGCGGCGAACCTTCCCATTCAACAAAATATCCCGGTCTCTCCCGATACCGTGCCTGACTGCCAACGGATGAAGCCTGGCCACCATCTCCTTACCCATATAGAACAGATGGCGGATGCCCTCCCTCTTATAGGGCTGCGCCCCGGGATCCATGGTCACGGTCACCGTCACCTTTTTGGCATGAATCATCATCAATTCCAGAATCCGGTACTGAACCGGAGTAAAGCCTGTGTAGCCATCCAGTGCAACCACACTCTGCCTCATAAGCTCGGACTGGGGCAAAACCCGGCATAAGACATCCAGAATCTCCTCCGCCGTAATAAACCGCTCGGAAATCGCTTTTCGAAATTCCTCATAGATGACGGACAGATCCTTCAGTTTCTCCTGCAGAAGAGGACTTTTCGCCTGTTCCTCTGCCTGCCTTAAATCCTCTGGCCGGATCCCATACTGGTATAGCTCGGACAACATGGATTTAAGCTGATTGATAAACCCTGTCTGGTTTAAATGTCCTCCGTAAACCTTTAAGTTTCTCCTCTGTCCGGAAGCTACCTTCCGAAGGACCATGGACTTTCCAATATCATCCAGCACCTCAAGATTCTCCACTCCCAGCTCCTCAAAGATCCTGTAAGCAAGACGCTGAAAGCTGACAATGTCGATGTTGAACGTGCCATGCCGCGGGTGAAGGGCCACGATCTCCTTTTGTGTCTGCATGGTAAACTGCTCCGGCACAATGACAAAAAACCGGGTTTCTGGTTCCTCTATGGACTGTCTGATTAAATGCTCATATAAAAGCCGGGTCTTGCCGGCCCCGGAACTTCCGATCATAAATTGTAATGACATCTCTTCTCTCTCCCGCGCCTGGCCGCAGCGGCCTTAAATCATTTGCTGTTTCCTGTAAACAGTATAGCACAATTATTTTAAAAAAGGAATGAAAAAGCCCCTGGTCTAATAGATTAGAGTAAATAAACTTATGGAGGTCCTGCGATGAGCTCCAAAACAAAAATTGTGGTTCTGCGGATGAAGGAAATTATCTATACGGCTATTTTCATAGGTCTTGCCATTTTGTTGGTAAGTCTATTCTTAATCATGTTCCGGCCTAAAAAAGACGCTTCCGTCTCCTCCGCATCGCCGGCTGGCGCCTATGTCCCAGGTGTTTATACGGCTTCCCTCACCATAGGCAGCCAGAATATCAATGTGGAGGTAGCTGTGGATGCGGACCAGATCAACTCGGTTTCCTTTGTGTCTTTAGATGAAGCGGTCACCACCATGTACCCTCTCATGCAGCCGGTATTGGAAGATCTGGAAAGCCAGATCGTAAACAGCCAGTCCCTGGAGAATCTTTCCTATTCTGCGGAAACACGATATACCTCCCAGGCTCTGATAAACGCCATTGAGACTGCTTTAAACAAGGCAAAAATAAAATGAGTTTACCGGTTGTATTCTCTCTCTGACTATGCTATAGTGGTCTAACTACGAATGAGAGGTCAAATGTCATGGAAGCAGCTCTTAAGAGTCCGAAAAAAAACGGGAATCAAAACCAGATTACAGAGGGCGTAATCTGGCAGCAGCTCCTTTTATTCTTCTTTCCCATCCTGTTTGGAACCTTTTTCCAACAGCTGTACAATACGGTAGATGCCATTGTGGTGGGAAGGTTTGTGGGAAAAGAAGCATTGGCTGCCGTGGGAGGGCCTACCGGCGTTATCATCAATCTGCTGGTGGGCTTTTTCGTGGGCCTTTCCTCCGGCGCCACGGTCATTATCTCCCAGTACTATGGGGCAAAACGGCCGGAGATGGTAGGATACGCGGTCCATACCTCCATCGCCTTTTCCGTCCTATGCGGCGGCATCATCATGGCCATCGGCTTTTTCGGCGCCCCCATAGCCCTTAGAGCCATGGGAACTCCGGGGGATGTGGTAGAGTACGCCACACTCTATATGAGGATCTATTTCCTGGGCACCATCTTTAACCTGATCTACAACATCGGCTCCGGAATTCTCCGGGCCGTAGGAGATTCCAAACGGCCTTTGTATTTCCTGATCGCAAGCTGCGTCACCAATATCATTCTGGACCTGGTGTTTGTGGTGGTTCTCAAAATGGGAGTTGCGGGAGTGGCTCTGGCCACCATTTTCTCCCAGGCCGTCAGCACTCTTTTGGTGCTTCTGGTCTTGACCCACACAAAGGACATGCACCGGGTGTCCTTTTCCCAGATAAAGATCGACCGCAGGATGCTTCAGAGGATCATCCGCATCGGCCTGCCGGCCGGTCTTCAATCGGTGATGTATTCCTCCTCCAATGTGATCATCCAGTCCAGTGTCAACAGCCTTGGGACCGATACCGTTGCCGCCTGGACGGCTTACGGGAAGATTGACGCCATGTTCTGGATGATCGTCAATGCCTTTGGCATCTCCATTACCACCTTTGTGGGACAAAATTTCGGTGCCAAGAAGCTGGACCGGGTAAAGAAGGGGATTCGCATCTGTCTGGCCATGACTTTTGCCTCCACCATATTTATGAGCATGTTTTTGTACCGGTTTGGGTTTTATATCTTCGAAATCTTTACCTCTGATCCTGCGGTGCTGAATATCGGCATGGAGATCCTCCATTTCCTTGTGCCCACCTTCTTTACCTATGTGGTGGTGGAGATTTATTCCGGTGCCTTACGGGGAATCGGAGACTCGTGGGTCCCTATGTTTCTGACCATGATCGGCGTGTGTGCGCTGAGAGTCCTGTGGCTTTTAACCGCTGTTCCCTTCCACCGAACCATCCGGATGATCGTGTTCAGCTATCCTCTGACTTGGGTGGTAACCTCGGTATTCTTCCTGGTTTACCTCCATGTCTACAGCAGACTGGGAAAAGGGAAACGGTTCCATGGAATATTCCGGCGGCATTAAAGGGGGCTGTCCTTAGGACAGCCCCCTTTTCTTTCTCCTGTTTATTCCATAAACATTTTATGCCCGATCTGCCGCAATCAGCTTTCTCAGGGCCTCCACCGCCACTTTGATGGCAGCCTCCGTATCATGAACAATCACATCCTTCATCCCGGCGGCAGCCCTCTCCTGATTTCCCACAACCAGAAAATCTGAGCCGCACCTGACTCCCAGATAACTTGCAACAACAAAAAGAGCCGCCGACTCCATCTCCGATGCCTTGCATCCCAGCCTTTTCCAGGCTTCCCATTTGTTCAGAAGTTCATAGCTTACCGGCATCCGCTCCGGCTCATGCTGCCCATAAAATGCATCCTTACACTGGACAACTCCCGTATGGCAGGTGTAACCTAAATCCCTGCCGGCAGAAACCAGAGCATTGGCCACCTCCAGGTTTGCTACCGCCGGAAATTCAATGGGCGCGTACTCCCTGCTGGTCCCTTCCATCCTGATGGCTCCGGTGGCAATCACAATATCCCCGCCCTTTACTTCCAGATCAATACCGCCGCAGGTTCCTACACGAATGAAGGTATCCGCGCCGCACCGCACCAGTTCTTCCATGGCGATGGAAGCCGACGGTCCGCCGATTCCTGTAGAGGTCACACTAACCTTTTCTCCATTAAGATAACCTGTATAGGTTACATACTCCCTGCTGTCTGCTACCAGTCTGGCATCCTCAAAATGCTCCGCTATCTTGGCACATCTCTTTGGATCCCCGGGAAGTATGACATAACGCCCTACTTCTCCTTTCTTAATCTGAAGATGATATTGCAGCCCCTCTTCCTCTACATATCTCCCTACAGCCATTGCTTCACCCCTTTTTCGTAAAATTTTTTATAGAAATTCTATTGATACTTACCGGTACCCCATCCGTTTCCTCACTATTATATAGGTAATCACATGGGCAAGCAGCGTCACTGCCCAGGATACGGGATAAGAGAAATACAGCACCTTAAGAGTCCGGTTCATGGCAAATACGGTATAGATCCAAACCACCCTCAGCGCACATGCCCCGGTCAGAGATACAATCATGGGAATAACCGAACATCCCATTCCTCTTAAGCCTCCCACCATCACATCCATCATACCGCAGATCCAGTAAGGAGTAGAGATAATCAGAAGCCTGTTTAATCCGTACTGAATCACGGTCTGATCTGAAGAATAAATCCCCAAAAGCTGTCTTCCGAAAAATACGGCTCCATTTCCCATGATAAGTCCCAGGACAGCCACCATTCCCAGACAGTAGATCTGAATCTTCGTCATCCGCTTATAATTCTTCGCTCCAAAGTTCTGGCTTACAAAGCTTAAGGCCGTCTGATACAGGGAATTCATTCCGGTATATACAAACCCTTCAATATTGGCGGCAGCCGTATTGCCCGCCATAGCCACGGAACCGAAAGAATTTACCGACGACTGAATCAGCACATTGGATATGGAGAAAATAGCTCCCTGAAGTCCTGCCGGAAGACCGATGCTTACAATGGACCGGACCTTATCCTTCACCAGCCGCAGCTTCTTCAAGCAGAGTCTGTATTCTGTCTCGGATTTCATCAGGCACCGGACAATCAAAAAGGCAGAGATACACTGGGAAATAACCGTGGCAAGGGCAACTCCCGCCACCCCCATGGAAAATTCGATGACAAATATAAGATTCAATCCCACATTGATGACTCCGGCAGTCAAAAGGAAATACAGAGGCCTTCTGGTATCTCCCACTGCCCTTAACACCGCACTTCCAAAATTATAAAGCAGCGTGGCCGGCATTCCCACAAAGAAGATCCTCATATACAGCACGGACAGGGGAAGCACATCCTCAGGGGTTCCCATCAGCGTAAGCAACGGCGAAGCCAAGGAGAGACCGACAACCACCAGGATCACACCGCCCATAACTGCCACCAGCATGGAGGTATGTACGGTCTCCTCCAGATCTTTCCGGCTCCGGGAGCCATAGAAACGGGCTACCAGAACATTGGCTCCCACGGAAAGTCCGATAAATACATTGGTCAAAAGATTGATAAGAGATGAGGTGGAGCCTACCGCTGCCAATGACTCACTCCCCGCAAATCTTCCCACCACGATAATATCGGCCGCATTGAATAAAAGCTGCAGAATCCCCGACGCCATAAGAGGAAATGCAAAGATAATAATTTTTGAGAAAATCGGCCCGTTACACATGTCGATCTCATACTTTTTCACCACACTTTTCTGGGTACTCATGATTTTACACCATTTATCCTTTTCTATAATCCCATGGTCTTTCACGTCTAAGGATCAAGCCTTTAATCCCTTAATCCTCTCGACAGCCGCCACCGTATTCTCATAAGTTCCGAATGCCGTCAAGCGGAAATATCCCTCTCCGCTGGGTCCGAAACCGCTGCCAGGCGTTCCCACCACATTGGCCTTTTCCAGAAGATAATCAAAGAAATCCCATGATGTCATCCCTTCCGGCACCTTCAGCCAGATGTATGGGGCATTGACACCGCCGTAAACCTCATATCCTGCATTTTTCAGGCCGTCATAGATGACTTTGGCATTCCTCATATAGTAAGCCACCTGATCCTTAATCTGGGCCTTTCCCTCGTCAGAATAGACTGCCATAGCCGACTTCTGGACGATATACGGCGCGCCGTTGAACTTGGTTCCGTGCCTTCTGGCCCACAGGCTGTGCACCATCACATCCCCGCTCTTCAATGCCTTGGGAACAACGGCAAAACCAAGACGGACGCCTGTAAATCCGGCATTCTTGGAGAAAGAACGGAATTCAATGGCACAAGTCTCTGCGCCCTCAATCTCAAAGATACTGTGAGGGACATCTGCTTCCGCAATATATGCCTCATAAGCCGCATCATAGAGAATCACCGCTCCCACCTTGTTTGCATAATCCACCCATACCTTCAACTGATCCCTGGTAAGTGTGGTACCCGTAGGATTGTTGGGAACACACAGATAGATCAGATCCGGAGTCTCCTTTGGAATCTCCGGCACAAAACCATTTTCAGCGGTACAGGGCATATAGATTACATTGCTCCAGGTTCCCGTAACCTGGTCATATACCCCTGTCCGTCCTGCCATCACGTTGGAATCCACGTAAACAGGATAAACCGGGTCGCAGACCGCAATACGGCTGTCAGCCGCAAACACCTCCTGCATATTGCCGCAGTCGCTTTTGGCGCCGTCAGAAATAAAAATCTCATCCGCCTGAATCTGGCAGCCCCTGGCCTGATAATCCTCTTTTGCGATGGTCTCTCTCAAAAATCCGTAGCCCAGATCCGGCGCATACCCGTGAAAGGTCTCCGCGTTGGCCATCTCGTCCACCGCCTCATGCATGGCTTTAATGATCGCCGGTGCCAGAGGCTGCGTCACGTCGCCGATTCCCAGACGGATAATCCTCTTGTCCGGATTGGCCTCCGTATAAGCCTTTACCTTTTTCCCTATGGTAGAAAACAAATAACTTCCTGGTAATTTTAAATAATTTTCATTTACTTGAAACATCTCTCTTTTCTCCTGTTCTCATCTGATTTCCCTTAATAGTCCGCAGCCCGGCACATGAAAGTCTAGTGCATTCATTCTCGAGTAAATATCACTCGCTATCCGTGCACGATGAGAGATCAATCTCTCCATGGTATACCTCCACTGCCTCTCCGGTCATATAAGCCCTTCCCTTTTCCCTGTCCCAGCGGATGGTCAGCTTCCCTCCTGTGAGGGCCACCTCCACCGTACTGTCCGTATACCCCATTAAAATACAAGCCATAACACTGGCCGTAGCACCGGTTCCGCACCCATAAGTCTCCCCGCTGCCTCTCTCCCACACCCTCATGCGGATGTGGCTTTTATCTATCACCTGCACAAATTCCGAATTAACACGCTCCGGAAAGCGGCTGTGATTCTCAAAAGCAGGTCCCATCTTCTCCAAGTCCAATGTCTCGACATCATCTACAAAATACACCGCATGTGGATTCCCTACGGAAATTCCTACAAACTCATAGGCCTGTCTCTCTACCATAATAGACTCCGGAAGTTCGGAAGTCAACTGCGGTTCTCCCATATCCACCGTCACACAAGGTACTTTTCCGTCTTTCACCGTCAATTCCAAAACCTTGACACCGCCTAAGGTTTCTACCGACAAAGACTCCTTTTGAATGATCCCATGCTCATACACATATTTTCCCACACAGCGTATGGCATTGCCGCACATCTCTCCTTCGGAGCCGTCGGCATTGAACATGCGCATTCTGCAGTCTGCTTTCTCTGAGGGTCCGATTAAGATCAGGCCGTCGGAGCCAATGCCAAAGTGACGTCTGCTTACCTTTATGGCTGTTTCTGCCGGTTCTTCCACTGTCTCTTCAAAACAGTTGACATAAACATAATCATTTCCCACGCCCTGCATCTTTGTAAACTTCATAGGCTCTCCCCTTTTTTCATATTTTGATACGTTCTTTTTGACGCTTGTATCATTATATTACATATGATTCAGGCTGATGACCATCTGCGCTGTCTCCACCATATTGGTTCCGCTGTCCATACTGCATTTTTGTATGTAACGGTGGGCCTCCGCTTCCGTCATATGGTTGCGTTCCATGAGAAGCGCCTTGGCCTGCCCGATCAGCTGCTGCTGCTCCTTATTCCGCTCTGTGGGAACGTTCTTCTGCCTTTTCTTCTCCTGCCTCTGGGCCTCACACATCATCTCCACCGTAGTAACCAGATGGTGAACCTTAAGAGGCATGGGAAGATACACCATATCGCGGATAGGCCGCTCCCCCATCCTTGCCGCCGACGCTACCAGAAGCATCTGAAAGTTCCTGGGCAGATATTCATACAGCTCCTGAAACAGCATATCCTCAAATCGGTATCCGCTGATTACAATGCCTCCGTTCAATCCTTCCAGGCTGCTGAGGGTCTGAGCGCCTGAGGTGCAGACAGCGACTACCTGAAATCCGTTTTTCACAAGTATATTTTTTATACTTTTTGCATCCTCCCATTTGGAAAACGCCACAACAATATTGGTCACATATCACACCTCCAAGTCTGCTTTCCACAAAGCTTTGGAGGGAGATCCCTGCTGTTAAAACTTATACAGATATTCCTCAATCTCCCAGTCCGTCACCTGATAGCGGAATTCGTTCCATTCCTCTTTCTTAGCTTCCAGATATTTGGTGTACACATGTTTTCCCAACACCGTTTTTAAGAAATCATCGCCTTCAAACTGGTCAATCGCCTCTCCCAGAGTCTCCGGCAGATGGCATATCCCCTCCTTCTTCAGCTCCTCCTCCGACATGGCGCCCATGTTCCGGCAGACGGCCTTAGGCGGTTCCATCTGCTTTTTTATCCCGTCCAGGCCGGCCGCCAGACAGGCCGCCAGTGCCAGATAGGGGTTCATGGCGGAATCCGGGCTTCGAAGCTCAATCCTGGTGCCCGAGCCTCTGGCGGAAGGGATCCTTATGAGCTGCCCTCTGTTGGCGGCCGGTGACCAGGCAATATGAACCGGGGCATCATACCCTGGGATCAGCCGTTTGTATGAGTTTACCAGAGGGTTGGTCAGTATGGTCATAGGCTTTACGTGGTCCAGAATCCCTGCCATAAACTGATAGGCAAGCCTGCTTAACCCCATCTCATCCGCCGGATCCTCAAACAGATTCTTCCCATCCTTATCTTCCAGAGACATGTTGATGTGCATGCCGGACCCGTTGACCCCTGCCTTTGGCTTTGGCATAAACGTGGCATGAAGGCCATGGTGTTTGGCAATGGTTTTCACCGCCATTTTAAACGTGAGAATATTGTCTGCTGCTTTTAATCCCTTCTCATACTGAAAATCCACCTCATGCTGGGCCGGAGCGATCTCATGGTGAGAGGACTCGATCTCAAATCCCATGTCCTCCAGATTCAGCACAATATCCCTCCGCACATTCTCCGCCAGATCAATGGGTGACACGTCAAAATATCCGGCTGTCTCATGGGTATTGGTCGTAGGTTTTCCTTCCTCGTCCGTATGGAAGAGGAAAAACTCACACTCCGGTCCCACATTAAAATAGTACCCCATATCCTCCGCTTCCTTCAGGACCCGTTTCAATACGTATCGCGGGTCACCTTCAAAGGGAGTGCCGTCCGGGCAGTATACGTCACAGATCAAACGGGCTACCTTGCCTTTCTGGGGTCTCCAGGGATAAATCGCAAAGGTGTCCAGGTCCGGATACAAATACATATCGGATTCTTCTACTCTCACAAAGCCTTCAATACAAGATCCGTCAAACATACAGCGGTTGTCCAGGGCCTTGGCCAGCTGACCGGATGTGATGGCCACATTTTTTATCAT
The DNA here is from genome assembly GCA_964460025.1 of uncultured Hungatella sp. GTDB lineage: Bacteria > Bacillota > Clostridia > Lachnospirales > Lachnospiraceae > UBA3402. The sequence goes on along the minus strand of CAYWRB010000007.1, from coordinate 3,616 downwards.
GCCGAACATGTCCGCAAACTGAAGCCGGATAAACTCCACATCTTCCTCCTCCACCATTCGGAAAATGTCTTCCTTACTATATTTGCTCATGATTGGTTCTCCTCCTGATTGCTCCTTTATTATAGTTTAGCACACTTTCACCTGAAACGTAAAGAGGACATTACGAAAGGCCATTGTTTCCAATGACCTTTTCTGCAACGCCCTTGTTTCAAAAAATAAATCATAGCATCTCCCCATACCTGCCCAGGAAACTGCGGGTCCGCTCATTATCCGAAGCAAACACCACTTCCGGCGTCCCTTCCTCCACGATCACGCCGTCTGCCATGAAGATCACCCGGTCCGAGATATCCTTGGCAAAGGCCATCTCGTGAGTCACAATCACCATGGCGATATCCAGATCCGCCAAAGACCGGATCACTTTCAGCACTTCTCCCGTAAGCTCCGGATCCAGCGCGGAAGTAGGCTCATCAAAAAACAGAATCTTGGGATTTAAGGCCAGAGCCCTGGCAATGGCCACACGCTGGCACTGCCCGCCGGAAAGCTGACAGGGATAGGCATTTTCCTTATCTTCCAGCCCCATCTTCTTAAGAAGCTCTCGTGCTGTCCGATACACCTCCTCTTTGTCCCGTTTCTGCACGGAAATCGGTGCATCCGTTATATTTTTCATCACGGAAAAATGGGGAAACAAGTTGAAATTCTGAAACACAAGCCCATATTTTTCCTGGATTTTTTTTAAATCCTTCTTGGAGGTACAGACCATCTTCCCTGTGCCGTCACTCCAGGCCGCCTTCTCTCCCAGATAGATAAGCTCTCCGCTGTCCATGGTCTCCAGCATTGTGGCACAGCGCAGCAGCGTAGACTTGCCGGATCCGGAGGGGCCGATGATCGAGACAATCTCCCCTTCCTCTACGGCCAGAGAGATGTCTTTGATAACGGAAATCCCGTCAAAGGATTTTCTTACATGATTCATTTCCAGAAGCTTCATAACCGCAGCCATCCTCCCATCTACTGATAATACGCCAGTTTTTTCTCCACATATTCCATTCCCACTGCCACCACCAGATTAAACACATAATAAAAGATCCCGGCCGCCGCAAAAGGAATCAAACTGGTCTGAGAAGATGCCAGCGCCTTGGCGATGGCAAACATCTCCAATACACTGATGGAAAATGCCAGCGAGGTGTCCTTCACCAACGTAATGACCTCATTGGTCACGGAAGGAAGAATCCTTTTTATTACCTGAGGAAGAATAATCTTAAAGAAGGTCTGCCCTTTTCCATATCCCAAGAGTTTAGCAGCCTCGTACTGCCCTGCCGGCATGGACTGAATCCCGCTGCGGTAGATTTCTGCAAAATACGCCGCATAATTGATCACAAACCCGATAAATGCTGCCCACAGCCGGTAACTGTTGGTAATCTTAATCTGAAACAGATAGTAGGGACCGAAATACACCACCATCAGCTGCAGCATCAGAGGAGTCCCTCTCATAATTGATATGTATACCTTCACAATCCTCTGCAGCAGAGGGTTTTTTGACATCCTTCCAAAGGCCACAATCATTCCAAGCGGCAGGGAAAATACCAGCGTAACCACAAAAATCTGTATACTGACAAACATTCCACCTGCTAACTGTGATACCATCATACTGACTGACATGTTCCCTGCTCCTTCTGTTCTTCCTAAGGTAAACCTTTATTTTCCTACGGTGGTGACATCACGTCCGAACCACTTGTCGGATATTTCTTTCAGCGTTCCGTCTGCCGCCATCTCTTCCAATGTCTTCTGAATCTTGTCTCTCAGTTCTTCGTTGCCTTTCTTAAATCCGATTCCATACTCTTCCGAAGCCAAGGTCTCGTCAAGAATCACATACTTGCCGTCGTCGCCTCTCTGCTCAATCTGATATCCTGCCACAATCACATCCATAGCGATGGCATCTACCGCACCCATCTCCAGATCCATAAATGCCGTGTTGTAATCCGGCGTTGTCTGCAGAGTCCCGAACGTTCCCGCCAGCTCCGTGTTATCCTTCAAAGCCGCCTCTGCGGAAGAATCTGCCTGAACCTCCACAATCTTTCCGGCCAGATCCGCAAGGGTACTGATTCCGGAATCAGCAGCTACGACGAACACCTGGCTGTTGTCCATATAAGGCTGGCTCCAGGTATAATCATCTTCCCGGCCATTCATGGTAAACCCGTTCCAGATACAGTCGATGGTGCCGGAATTCAGTTCCATATCCTTGGCGTCCCATGCAATAGGCTGAGGCACAAACTCCATCCCAAGACGTTCTGCCGCCTCTTTCGCCAGTTCCAGGTCAAATCCCGTATACTCTCCGTCATCTCCCACAAACCCCATAGGTGGGAAATCCTGATCAAATCCTACCGTAAAGGTGCCGCCTCCTGCATCAGCTTCGGACCCTTTCTCCTCTTGTTCAGCTGCCTGGCTTTCTGTCTCCTTACTGGTTTCTTCCTTGGATTCCGCCTGAGTCTCCGCCTCCTGGGTCGTTTGTGCAGCCACTGTCTCGGTCAGTTCGCTCTTACCCTGACAGCCTGCCAGAGACATCACCATTGCTCCAATTAACAGGACACTTCCAATCTTTCTCATAATTTCATTTTCCTCCTCGTTTTATCCGTATCAGACGCAGCGCAGCAAGTGCGCAGACTTACAGCAAGAATTCGAAAGAATTCCAGACTTTTACAGTAAAAGCGCGGCAGGCTTATATTTGCCTGCCGCACTTTACCCTCTGCACTGCGGCATGCTAACATAGTAGCATTTTACCAAGATAAAGTCAAGTACCTATTTTCTTACCCTAATATCCTTCCCCTAATATCAGCTCCCCGATCTCCTCAGGCCTGGAAACCATAACCCTGGCTCCCTGCTGTCTCAAAAATTCTTCCTTTCGAAATCCCCAGTTCACAATGATATGGTCCATCCCCGCATTCTCTGCCGTCCGGATGTCCACCTCGGAATCTCCGATATAGACAGCGTCCTCCCGTCTCACCTGAAGTCTTCTTAACACTTCATTCACGGAATCCGGAGCCGGTTTCTTCAGGATTCCTTCCCTCTCTCCTACCGCAATGTCAAACATTCCCTCAAAATAATGGCTGCAAAGCTCCTGCACCCCGTAATCCGCCTTATTGGAGACTACTGCGGTCCTGCATCCGTTTTCCTTTAAGGTCGTTAAAAGCTCCGAAATTCCGTCGTAAGGCCGGGTCTTGTCCGCACAGTGTACTTTATAATGCTCCGTAAAATCCCTGTGTACCCGGTCCACGGCTTCTTTTTCGGTTCCCTGAGGCACCGCCCTTTCCATCAGCTTGCGGATCCCATTTCCCACAAAATGACGTACCTCCTCTATGGTTCTTTTTGGATATCCGGATTTTTCCAACGCGGCATTGACACTGTCCGTCAAATCCTCCAGGGTGTTTAAAATGGTTCCGTCCAGGTCAAAAATTGCAAGTTTGTATCGCATGATTTCTCTCCTTATATTTATTCCAGTTTCATGTTCTTGTCTCCTATAGCGGCCTGTTTTCCTTAACTTAAGGTCTCATGTTCAGCAGAATCTTGTAAGGTCCGCCCGAAGAGAGGATGATATTGTTTTCTCCTGGGCACGCTCGCGCTA
>CAYWRB010000006.1:0-24274 GCA_964460025.1 uncultured Hungatella sp. | reverse complement strand
ACAGCGGCGGACTGCAGATTATTACCACCCAGGATCCTGTTCTTCAGGCCATTGTGGATGAGGAAGTCAATAATCCTGACAATTACAATATTGTCCGCTATTCCATGGAGTACCGCCTGTCTGTCTCTCACCCCGACGGCTCTACGGAACATTTTTCCCAGGGACATTTAAAAAACTGGCACAGAGATGTTCTGGGAGACACTTCCTTTGACGCTCTCTATGACAGCGAGGAAGAAGCCCGGACCGATGCGGAAAACTACAAGAATTATGTGTTGAAAGAAGGCGACCAGGTTGTGGGAGAGTCCATCACCATCACCCTGCAGCCCCAGGTATCTTTTGTGTTGATGGATCAGGCCACCGGCGAAGTAAAGGCCATCAGCGGCGGGCGGGGACCGAAAACTGCCAATCTGACACTGAATCGGGCCACCGATGTTCCAAGACAGCCCGGCTCTGCATTTAAAGTCATCGCTTCTTTTGCCCCTGCTCTTGACACCTGCGGAGCCACCTTGGGAACGGTTTACTATGATGCTCCTTACACCATAGGTACCAAAACCTTCCGAAACTGGTATTCCGGAGGCTATCAGGGCTACTCCAGCATACGGGACGGTATCATCTATTCCATGAATATCGTCGCTGTCCGGTGCCTGATGGAGACGGTTTCTCCTCAGCTGGGTGTGGAATATGCCAAGAATTTCGGCATTACGACTCTTACCTCCACGGACGTAAATCCTGCCACTGCCTTAGGCGGTCTGACAGAAGGGGTAACCAATTTGGAACTTACGGCTGCCTATGCATCCATCGCCAACGGAGGGATGTACACCCAGCCCATATTCTTTACCAAGATTTTAGACCGGGACGGAAAAGTTCTGATCAACAACGAGCCGGAGACCCACAGGGTCCTAAAGGATTCCACCGCCTTTCTTCTGACGGATGCCATGAAGGATTCCATGATCGGCAACCGCAAGTTTGCCAGACCAGGAGCCGGTCCTTCCTCCACCAGCACCAGAGCCAAACTGTCCGATATGTCCTGTGCCGGGAAAAGCGGTACCACCACGGGGAACAATGATCTCTGGTTTGTGGGATTTACCCCCTACTATACCGCAGGCGTCTGGGCCGGATACGATTTGAATCAAAAAATAAGCAAGGATGCGGAGGGTACTTCCTTCCACAAAGATATCTGGAAAAAGATTATGACACGAGTCCATGAAGGCCTAAGTGATCCCGGCTTTACGGTTCCGGAAAGCATTGAGACAGCCAGCATCTGCCGCAAGTCTGGCAAGCTGGCCGTAGCAGGAGTCTGCAGCGGCGATCCCCGCGGCAATGCCATCTATACGGAATATTTTGCCAAAGGAACCGTCCCTACGGAGGTATGCAACGTCCATGTGGCTGCCACCGTATGTGCGGAATCCGGACAGATGCCTACGGACTTCTGTCTCAACAGAGCTCCGCGGGTATTCGTCTCCATTCCTGCCGGAGAAACCGGTGAAACGGATGATACCTATTTTTCACTGCCTGGCACCTGTACAATCCATACGGCAGAGTCTACCATCCTTCCTTCCGAATCCGATGGCACCACTCCCGACGTTCCTTACGGCCCCGGCTATGTTCCTTCCGGACCGGATACAGGAGGAGGCACATCGCCTGTTTATCCTACGGTGCCCACAGTGCCTACGGTACCCAATGTTCCTACGGGGCCGAATGGCTGATAATTGTGAAATTGAAAAAGGACTGCCCCATCATCGGCAGCCCTTTTTTCAATTTATATCCTGTCTTACATCACATTCATCCATGTTGCCATCTCTCCCTGCCCCCGGTTATTCCACAGAAAATACGGAACCGCCTTCAGGCAAATCTTCTCTCTGCGAATCTCTGCCGTGTCGTACAGTTTTTCCTGTATCCGACCCCAATACCGCACTGCTGGAAGCGAAAGAGAATAATAGCCTCCCAGTTCCTCCTCCCACTCTTTTTTAGGAACACATTCCCCATCGACTCTGCATTCATGCAGATGAGGTCCGTTGTCAGCCTCTTCGAAACAATATACCAGAGGTCCCCGGACCAGAGCCGCCTTCCCGGCGTTATAGAAGACCCTTCTGTCAGCCTGGACAAAATGCGTCTCCATCTCCATATTCCATTCCAGACAATCTCCCTTTTTCCAGACATCTCTTACCATGAGATAGCCTTTCTTTGTCTCCGTTTCTTCCGGCTTCCTGGATTCCCCGTTTATAACCAGGGAATACCGGGCACACCAATCCGGTATCCGAAGGGCAATCTCCCCGTGCCACTGATCCGGCCCATCCAAACGGATCCTGGTTTTGCCGCTCCACGGAAAATCCTCCTCAAGCAGCAGAGAGACGGTTCCTTCCTCCTGCTCCGTCTTAAGCCGGCTGCCGATGTATTGGTGAATATAAATACGTCTTCCGGATACGGAGTAGATCAGGCTCTCGATATCGGTAATGGTTCTGGCTATATTGGGCGGGCAGCATGCACAGGAATACCATTCCTGCCTTACTGTCTTAATATGATTGCGCTCCGGATTGTCATTGCAGACTTTAGGCACTGCCTCCATGGGATTTACATAGAAGAAATGTTTCCCGTCCACGGCCATACCGGCGAGAACCGTATTGTAAAGCGCTCTTTCTATCACGTCTCCATAGCGGGAGTCCCGTTCCGCTCTCAGCATCTCCATGGAAAAACGAATCAGTCCCACAGATGCGCAGGTCTCGCCGTAATTGGTATCGTTGGGCAGATCATAGGCTATGGTAAATGCTTCTCCGGAAGGCGTGGAGCCGACGCTTCCGGTTATATACATCTGCGTCCCTACAATATTTTCCCAAAGCTGCCTGCATGTCCGAAGCAATTCCTCATCCTTTCCCAGGAAGGCGGCTTTCGCCATGGCCGTGTACATGTATACGGCTCTCACCGCGTGCCCCACAGCCTGAGTCTGCTGACGTACGGGGGCATGGAACTGGTTGTAATAGGCGTATGGATACTGATTGTAATATCGGTTGGGTTCCTCCACCGGGCCTTGGGTCCAATAGCTGGTTCTTCCCCTTTTTTCAAATTCCTCCTCAAAAAACCGGTTGTTCCCTCTTACCTCCAAAAAATATTGGGCCAGCTTCAGATATCTTGGCTCTCCCGTCCGGTCATACAGCTTCATCAGCCCCAATTCGATCTCCTGATGTCCGGGAAATCCGTGTAGTTTTCCTTCCTCCCATCCGAAGATCCGATGGATACAGTCCGCAAGCCTGCATGCGGTCCGAAGCAGCCTGTCCTTTCCCGTACCTCGTTCATAGGCTACGGCCGCCTCCATCAGATGGCCTGCGCAGTACAGCTCGTGGCATTCCAGCAGATTCGACCATTTTTTGTCCGGTTCCTTCAGCTGAAAATAAGTATTCAGATAACCGTCCGGCTCCTGAGCCGCACAAATATAACCGATAATTTCATCCGCCTTGTCCTCCAGTTCCGGATTCTTTTGAAGCTTCAGGGCATTCCCCACAGCCTCCAGCCACTTATACAGGTCGCTGTCCTGAAAAACAAACCCTGAAAACTCTCCTTCCATGACTTTAGCGGCGATCTTAAAGTTTCTCACCGCATGACTGGGGACGGAACACACAATCTCATCCGTGAGAATTCCCCACTGGTACGGAATCAGGCGGTCCTTCACAATATCCAGATACCGGTTCCAGAAGTCCCCGTTAATTTTGACGTCACACATCGCTTTTCTCCTTCCCTTCACCTTTCAGTGAATCGCCGTATTCTTTGGGCGTACATCCCTCATAACGCTTGAATACGGTAATGAAATAACTGTTGTTGCGAAATCCCGTCATATCGGCTACCTCGTTTCCCTTAAGGCCTCCGATGGAAAGCAGCAGCTTTGCCTTCTCCAGACGGTATTCCGTAAGATACTGGACAAACGACTTCCCTGTCTCCTTTTTAAACAGCTCGGAAAAATAATTTTTATTCAGGAATACGATTTCACTGATGGAATCAAGGGAAATATCCTCATGATAATGGTCTTCAATATAGTTTAACGCCTTGCGGACCACCCGGTTATATCCGCTTTCATCCGCCGGCATGTCCGCCGACACAAACTCCGCCTTCAATTTGCGTATCTCTGTCTCCATGCGCCTTACCTTCTGACGGTGCTTTTGTTTCTGAAGCCACTCCACCTTCACGCTTTTTAAAAGATTGTACATCTCGTCCGGCTGAACCGGTTTCAGAATGTACCCTCTCGCACCATTTAAGATAGCGGCCTTTGCATATTCAAAATCCGTATATGCGCTGACAAAGATGCAGGTAATGTCAGGATTCCCTTTATTCAGGGCCTCCAAAAGCCGGATTCCGTCGCATCCCGGCATCCGGATATCTGAAATCAGAAGATCCGGCTTCAAACTCCGGCACAGCTTCAGGGCTTCCTCCCCTCCCCCTGCCTGAGCAGCCACCTGGATTCCCAAATGAAATGACTTTATCAAATCCATCAGCAGATACCGGACATTCTCCTCATCATCTGCGATAATCGCCTTCAAATCTCCCATCCGTCTCCTCCTTTTCCATGGTGATGCAAAAAGAAACCGTGGTTCCCTGCCCCGGCCTGCTGGCAATTTTCAGACAGCTTTCCTCTCCATAGCTTAGATAAAGGCGTTTGTTGATATTTTTTAAGCCAATGCTGTTTCTGCTGCCCTCCAGCTTTTTTGTCAGCACTTTGTCCTTCTTCGCATAATCGGAAATATCCTCCAAAAGCAGGGAAAGCCTTTCCGGTTCCATTCCGATTCCGTTATCCTTGACTTCCACATAAAGCTTTCCCTCCGCCACGGCCCCGGTCAGCATGATCCACCGCACGCCTTCCTTCAGCTCCAGGCCATGAATAAATGCATTTTCTACCAGAGGCTGAATGAAAAGCCTGGCCATTTTACATTTCAATGCCTGAGGGTCCACCCGGTAAAGCACCTGAATAGACCTTTTAAACCGATATTCCTGAATCCGGATATAATTTTTTACATAATCCAGTTCTTCCTCAAAGGTTACCTTCTCCTGGCTGTCATTTAAAAGATAACGGTACATCATGGCCAGGGCTTCCGCAATGCTCTCGATGTCGCTTCTGTTTCCCTGAATTGCCAAACTCCTGATAAGCTCGAAGGAATTGGCAAGAAAATGAGGGTTGATCTGGGCCTGCAGCGCCAGCAGCTTTGCATTCATATATCACTCAGATATCCCAAAGTTCCTCCCGATCCAGGTATGCCACACCGATCTGCTCAATTACAAGGTTCTCTCCCTCTGGTAAATATTTTGCACCATTATACCACATCATCCACCGATTTCCCACTTTTAAAACATAAGGCTTATACACAGCCTTCTCATCGAAGCCATCCGTATCCGGTGCTATAATGGGATTTTCCGGATATCTCTCCCACCCTGTGATTCCGTTCTTCGATCTGGCAAGCCCGATAGCCGCCCGGTCCACATGGATAAACCCTATATAAAACATATAGTAATATTCTTTCCACTTAAGGACATGGCATGCGGCGGTCTTTGCCCTCTCCCAGGGTTCCTCGCCTTTTTTCATAACAGGATTAAAAGGTTCTTTCCTCCAGTTCCTTCCGTCCTGGCTCTCTGCATATCCGATGGCATCCGGCTCGTGGTTTCCGCCGCCGCTGTACCACATTTTGTATAGCCCACTTTCCTCTTCATACAGGACATGAGGGCACATAATGGAATTCTGTTCCCAGGGCTGATCCGGCACCATAACCGGCGTGGTGAACCGCTCCCAATGGATTCCATCCCGGCTTACGGCATACCCGATACAGGATCGTCCCTCATTGGTATAGGGCTTCATCTGTCCGGAATACCACATCTCATAGCGTTCTCCCCTTTTTATGACGCTGGGGCGGTTTAACTCGTCGGCATCCCATTCTGATTCCGGATTGGGCCTCAGCACCTCCACCGGAGGAGCCCAGGAAAAGCCGTCTTTACTCTCACTGTAAGCAATGCACTCATGAGGCCTCCAGGAAAACCACATCTTATAAAGCCCATCTTCTTCCATCACAGACAAGTCAAAGCAGGTTCCGTATTCTCCTCCTAAAACCGGATTCTTCTGGTATTTCTTCCATCCGCCTTTTGTTCCGTAAGGATATACTGCCAGATTCTCCGGTGTATCCCAGAAAAACCGGTCCTCATATTTGGTTACAAAAAATCCCTGTTTTTCTAACTCCTTATCATACTTTATCATCCCGTACTCTCTCCTCTTTGCCATAGCTTCTCTTTTCTAGCCCTTTACCGACCCTGCCGTCATTCCTTTCACAATCTGTTTCTGGAATAACGCATAACAGATAATCACCGGTATTACCATAATCATAACCGTAGCGGTTATAAGCCCGTAATCTGCGGCATACTGGGATCTCATGTTGTAGCACACCTGATTCAATGTGATCAGACTCTGTTTTGAGATAATCAGGAGACTTAAAAACAGATCGTTCCAGCAATTGATAAGCACGAAGGTTCCCACCGTGGAAAGACCGGCCTTCGACAATGGCAGAACAATCTTTACAAAGGTCATCAGGCGGCTGCATCCATCGATTCTTGCCGCATCCTCCAGCTCGTCAGGCAGTCCCTCCATAAAGGGCACCAGAATAAAGATGCTGAACGCCAGATTGGTGACGATAAAGGCCAGTATGATTCCCGCCCTGGTATTTAAGATTCCCACTCTTCTGAAAATAAGGATAAAGGGGATAATAATCGCATTGATCGGTATCATGATACCCAGTGAATAATAATTGTAAATTCCTCTGTTTTTCCAAACCTTTGCAATGATATAAGCGCTCATGGAACTTAAGATAATAACAGCCCCTAAAGCAGCAGCCGCATACAAGATACTGTTCAGCAGATGAACCGGAATATCCGCCGCCAGCCAGCTTTCGGCATAGTTCTCCCACTCCGGATTTTTCGGCAGCCCAAAGGGGGAACCATAGATCTCCTCGCTTGACTTAAGCGAGCATATTCCAATCCAGAACAGGGGATACAGGGTCAAGACAGCCGTAAATATAAGCACCGCATACCTTAAGATTGCAAATGGCTTCCATTTTCCTCTCATTTGTCGTCCCTAATCCTTTCTATTGAGAAATGCAAATATGCCGTTTACCAGAAATGTAACCGCCAGAGCCAGAATAAGCATACAGACGGCTACCGCCGTGCCTCTTCCTATGGAGGAATCCACAAAGGCTTCTTTATACATGTAGATGGACAAAAAAGTGCTTTCCGCCCCCGGCCCTCCCTGAGTCATCAGATAAGGTATGTCAAAGGTTTTAATGGAACCGGTGAGGCAGATGACAAGACACACCTGTATCATTCCTTTTATGTTGGGTATCACAATATGAAAAAAGGCGCTGACCGAATTTGCTCCGTCTATGTAGGCGCTCTCCAGAATCTCCTTCGGTATGGACTGCATCCCGGCCAAAAAAATGATGAAATGATAGCCCATATACTGCCATATCCCAGGCATAATCACGGAGAACAGAACTACCCCAGGATCCGTCAGCCAGTTTTTGATGAACCTTTCCAAACCTGCCGCCTGAAAAAAGGCATTGACCGGTCCGAAGGAAGGATTAAAAAACAGGGAAAACATGAGACCGATGACCGTAGCGGATATGACAACCGGCACAAAATATACGGATTGAAAAAAATGAAAGCCCCGTGTGGTACGGTAGACCAAGTAGGCCAGCACCAGGGCCATGGGAAGCTGGATGCAGACACCGGCCGCCATACTTTTGATGGTATTTAAGAGCACTTTCATAAAATATCGGTCACTGGTAAACAGATCCACAAAATTTTTCATTCCCACAAATCTGGCAGCCGTGATTCCGTCCCATTTCAAAAGAGAAAAATACAGCGACGTCACCATAGGCAAAATCAAAAAGATTGTATACAGAACAAAGGCCGGGAAATGAAAGCATAAAGAAAACATTCTGGTTTTCTTTTTCCTTCTGTTTCTATTGCTGTTCTTCTGATTCATAACATCCCTTTCCTGTGTAATCCGGGAATCACATGCAATATGGATTCCCGGATATTGTAAAGTCTACTCTTCCTTTGCCGCCAAAAGAGACCGATTGATATTTTCAATCACCTGATCCGGCGTGCTGATTCCGGCCATCAGCTCATCGATGCCGTCTGCAAAATCGGTCCAGCACTCCGTCTTCGGACAGGCCTGGGGCAGGTTGGGGCAGGATTCCTTGCCCTTTGCAAAATTGATTACCTCGGCCAGCTTTGGCGTTGCCACCCTGGACGGATCCACATCCGTGTCCAGCCTGGAAGGAATTCCGCCTCCGCTGTAAAGAACCAGCTCCTGAATCTCTTTGGAGTAAAGGTAATCAACCAGTGTGATGATGGCCTCCCTCTTAGCGGGATCCTCCCACGCATTTCTGGAAATCACATACCCCATATCGCCGCCGGATCTGGCAAAGTTGGTGGTATCCCTGGTTCCGCCGGGCATGACCGGAGCAGGAATGATCACCGTCTTGTCCGCCATTTCCTGGGACATGTTGGACAGCTGCCATGTCCAGGCATAGATCATGGCTGCCTTTCCCTCATTGTACATGGCAAAATGCTGGTTCCAGTCGCCGATGGAGATGGTATCTGCCGGAAACAGATGATTTTCCCGCATGCTCTCGATGATTTCAAGGGTTTTCCTGATATTGGGCGTATCCACCGTATATTCTTCATTGATGATGCGGAAATCCTCCTGGCAGTCCGGCATCTGGCCCAGAATCTCGGCTACAAACTCGTGTGCCGGGTTTCCGCCTTTAGAACCCATGGCAAAGGGAACGATTCCGTTCTCATAGAATACCTTCCCTGCCTCCATCATATCGTCAAGAGTCTTTGGCAGTTCCAGCTGATACTGGTCAAACAGCTCCTGGTTGCAGAACCAGACGCCGTATTCCAGCCCATTTGTAATGGTTGCCAGCGTTCCTCCGGCAGAAGTGCGCTGAAATGACTCCTGGGGGAAAAGCTCTCTTTTAATCTCTGTGGAAGCCTCCAGATATTCGTCGAAAGGAATGATCACATCCGCATCCAGCAGCATGGCCGAATTGCCGCCGCTGCCCCAGTAGAGAAATACGTCCGGTACCGTATTGCTGGCCACATCGGTCTTGATTTTCGCCTTCAGTTCATCGCCTAAGATGTTCTCATGCTCCAGGGTAAATTCTGATTTGCGTGCTTCTGCAAACTCCGTAATGGCGTCATAAACCGGTTTCGTCTTCGGATCCGAAGGTGTCAGCCAGCTTACGAGACGAATTTCCGGCACGCCGGCCGGCTGTTCGCCGGAAGGGCTTTCTGTCTGTTTCGCCTGGCTTTGGGCAGCCGCGCTGTTTGTCTCCTCCTTCTTTTGACCGGAATCCCCTGAAGAACTGCAGCCGGTCAGCAGGTTTCCTGCCATAGCGGCACACAGAACCACTCCTGCAAGTCTTTTCCTATATTTCTTCATTGTAATCCTTTCCTCCTTTTTCAGTTGTTAATAAAGGGTAACGGCATGCGCCTCTTAGAATGCGGTGTATCCTCCGTCGATTATGTAATCGGAGCCGGTGACAAAGCCTGACGCGTCTCCTGCCAGGTAAACCACCAGGCCCTGAAGCTCCTCTGCCTGTCCGAAGCGGTGCAGGGGAGTCCACTGTTCAAAATTGGAGGTTCCCACCTCTTCCGGTTTCAAAGGCTCATCGCTCCAGGTTCTGATATACCCCGGGCTTATGGTATTAACACGGATTCCGTGCCTGGCCCACTCTACGGCCAGACTCTTCCCCAGCATGATGACCCCTGCCTTGGATGCGTTGTAAGCGCACTGGCATTGAGGGATATTGGCAATATGCCCTGACATGGATGCGGTAAGCAGAATCGAACCTGGTATGCCTTTTTCTATCATAGTCTTTCCTGCTGCCCGCGCCGTGATAAAGGCCCCTGTCAAATTCACCCTTATCACTCTCTCAAACTCTTCCAGAGGCATGTTCTCCGCCGGAATATCCTGAAATGTCCCGGCATTGCAGAAACAGATGTCAACCTTGCCCCATTCCCGGATCACCTGATCCATACATTCATGGATCTGCTTTTCATCCGTAATATCTGCGACAGCGGCAATGGCCTTTCTGCCCATGGCCCGTATCTCCTCTGCCGTCTTGTATACCGTGTCTTTCAAATCCACAACCGCCACATCCGCCCCTGCCTCCGCCAATGCCAGAGCGCCGGCTCTTCCGATTCCGTGGGCGGCTCCCGTCACAACCGCTGTCCTGGTTTTCAGACTCATCTTGTCAAAAATCATTTTATGCTCCTCCAAACTGCTCCCGAATATATGCGATTCCCTGTGCGGCCAGCTTCACACGTCCTTCCATGGAAAGATCTTCTGCAAGATTTCTCCACATCCTCATATCGTGTCCCTGCCTGCCGCCGCTTTTATAAAAAGACTCTACAATCACAGACTTATCATACCCGATATCCCTTAAAGCTTCCCCCACCTCTTTCCACGGCGTCCTGTTGGTATGGTACGGCACCTTCCTGTCAGGCTCGCTTACATGGAAATGACCGATGTATCCTTTTGCATTCCGTATTGTCTTAGGAATATCATCCTCTTCGATGTTCATATGGAAACAATCCAGCAGAAGCTTACAGTTAGGGCTGTCTACCGCCTTGCAGACCTGGATTCCTTCCGCCGCCGTATTCATGAGGAAATGTTCAAACCGGTTTACAATCTCCAGATTGACGGTTACCTGATTGTCCTCCGCCGTTTTCATCACCTTTCTCAGGCCGCGGATACAATTCTCCGTCTTTCTCTTTTTCTCATCCGGTTCAATGATATGATCAGAATAGTCGGCAGGCCAGTTGGAATATACGATTCCGCCGATATCCTCTGCACCTAAAACCCCCATTCCTTCTATGGCCCGTTTTAAATGCTCTACCGCTTTCTCCCTGAGGCTCTCATCATCCCCTGCCATATCCCAGCCTGCCGGATATCCAAATGTAAATACCGGCGTGATGGCAAGTTCCTCTATGTATTTCCTTAAATCCTTTATCTTTTCCTTCTCCATATGAAACATCTCTTCCGTAGGAAAAAATTCAAATACATCTGCTCCCGCTTCCTTTGCCTTTTTCAGACACTCCCTCACTCCCAGTTCATTGTAGAAGCTTCCCCAGTGTCCAAAGTGGATTCCTACTTTCATTCTGTTTTCTGAACACCTCTCTTGTCCTGATTTTAAATATGCATCTCTTTGTACAAATTTTTATATTCTTTGATAAAGCCGGCCGTCTTTATATGTATTATAGCCAGTTTTTTCTCTATATTAAATCCAAAATATATCATATTTATATAATTTTCTTCGGTTTTTCCCACTTTTTTTAACTTTATAGGACGCAATTTCCTATACGTAAAAAAGACTATGGGAATCCGTTCCCATAGCCTTTTTCCGTACTGTTTTCGTCCCGCTGTTTTTAATCGTTCTTTGGCAGCCGGATTCTCTTATTTTCAGCTTTAAACCGCTCTTTTATCCTTTCATTTTGGGCTTAAACAAATGTGAGCCAAGATATCCAAACACAAGGGCTCCCGAGATTCCCACGGCACTGGCGGTAAACCCGCCTTTAAACACTCCCAGAAGCCCGTCTGACTGAATCCCTTCTTTGACGCCTTTCCACAGCGTATTTCCAAATCCTAGAAGCGGCACCGTAGCCCCTGCTCCCGCCCACTGTGCAAAGGGTTCATATAAACCTAAAAATCCGAGAATGCTTCCTGTCACTACCAGCGTCACCATCACCCGGCCCGGCAGCATTTTCGTCTTGTCAAGAAGAATCTGCACCAAACCGCAGATGATTCCGCCTACCAGAAATGCTTTGATATAGTCCATCCGTACCTTCTCCTTTCCGCAATATCACATGACTCCCAATCTACCTTTGTCTGTTTTTCGTTTTCATACTCTTTATAGATGCCCGATCATAAATGCTCAATCATAACCCCGTGAGCGATTCCCGGAATGCTCTGCCCTTCGTTAAAGCTGACTGTGGAAAGCAGCGCCCCGGTAGGGACAAACAGAATCCTCTTCCACTCTCCGCTCTGAAGCTTAGGAAGGAGCATGGAGCACAAGGTAACCGCAGAACAGCCGCAGCCGCTTCCGCCGGCGTGTGTGTCCTGTTTCTCCTTATCAAAGATCTCGATACCACAGTCCATATACACGGAGTCCAGATTGTGGCCCTCTTCCTTCATGATGTCAAGGAGGATTTTCTTCCCGACCTCACCTAAGTCTCCGGTAATGATCCTGTCATAATACGTTTCGTCCACATCAAAATCTTCAAAATTCTGCCGGATGGTGTGAACCGCAGCAGGAGCCATGGCGGCCCCCATATTCATGGAATCCCTGGCACCAAAATCAACGATTCTTCCTGTGGTTACACCGGTAATCCTGGCGGCGCCGCTGCCGCCCTTTCTTATAACCACCGCTCCGCATCCTGTCACCGTCCAGGTAGCGGAAAAAGGCCGTTGGTTTCCGTAAGCCAGAGGAAAACGAAACTGCTTCTCCGCCGTGGCAAAGTGACTGGATGCCATGGAAAGAACCTGATCTCCATATCCTGCGTGAACCGTCATGGCTCCCAGAGCCATGGCCTCCCCCATGGTGGAACAGGCGCCGTAAAGCCCGAAGGTGGGAATCTCCAGATCTGCCGTGCCAAAAGAGGTGGCAATCAGCTGCCCCAGCAGATCTCCGGCAAAGAGGTAACGGATCTCTTCCTTCTTTGTCCCGCTTTTCTCTATGGCCAGCTGTGCCGCTTTCTTCTGCATAGCACTCTCCGCTGCCTCCCAGTTCTCCTTTCCGCACATATCATCCTGCTCTATCACATCAATGAGGTGTCCCAAAGGACCTTGTCCCTCCTTCTTTCCTGCCACGCTGGCCATACCGGCAATCACCGGCGGATCCTCAAACCAGATACTTGCTTTTCCTTTCTGCATGGCTGTATCCGCTCCTTTCCCAAAAAGTTCTTTTGATAGTAATTTCTCCAGTTTTCTTTTTTGTATTCATATGATTTCTATCTGGTTTGCACTGCCGAAAGTCTTTCTTGTAAACCCTGTATCCTTGTAGTATAATAGGTTATATTTCAAGAAAAATTGATTTACCGGGAGATTTTATATGATTTCTACAAAAGGAAGATATGCCTTGCGTGTGATGGTAGATTTGGCGGAACAGAACAGAGACGGTTACATTCCTCTGGGCGAGATTGCTGCCAGACAGGAAATATCGGAGAAATACCTGGAGATTATCCTGAAAATACTGGTAAAAGAAAAGCTGTTAAAAGGACTTCGAGGCAAGGGCGGAGGCTACAAGCTGACCCGCTCTCCCTCTGACTATACGGTCTGGGAGATTCTGACACTGACCGAAGGGACTCTGGCCACTGTGGCCTGTCTTGCACAGGATGCGGAAACCTGTGCAAGAAGCCCTAAGTGCCGCACCCTGCCTATGTGGAAAGAATTTGATCACATGGTATACGAATATTTTTCCAGCATTACCCTGGAAGATTTAGCATTGGGCCGCAGCCCTTCCTCCGGCCAGTATAGGACTCAATGGCCTTCCTGAAACTGTATTGCGGGGATATGAAGCACTATACTCACCGGAATTTCTGTACTAGTGGAGAAACCATGGTGAATTCCCCTGATTTTAAGATCCTGGCCAGTTCTTTTTCCGATTCCGGGAGGACAGGAACGCGGATTCCCGTTCCCGTTAAATCCTCCACCTGGTGGAAATCAGAGCCGCAGATTCCCCTAAGCCCATGCTGTTTTGCCCAATCCTGGGCCAGGTCATTGTGGGAATCATGCCGCGGATTGCCATTGAGAATCTCCACGCCGCTTAAATATTCCGGCTTTGCCAGACTGCAGCTGCCACGGAATGGATGGGCCTGGAAAATCTCGATTCCGGCCTGATTCATTTCCTTGTATACCTGATATAATTCCTTTTCATAAAGCCATGGATGGGACATAAGATATTCCTCATCCAGCCCATAAACCAGAAAATCATTTTCATCATGGGGGAATCGAAGCTCCATGCCAAGATAAACCCGAAGCCCAAGCTTCTCCCCCTCTTTTTTTGCCTGGCCATATCCTTTCAGAAACAAATCCACCACACGCTTCCACTCTCTTCCGTCTCTTCTTCCATGGACATCCCTGCTGAAATGGTCCGTGACTACGATTCCGTCATACCCGGCCTCCTTGTACATAGCCATTCCTTTCTTTGCAGAAACCCTGCCGCAGGGGCTGCTCTCCGATGTATGGAAATGCAGTTCAATAAGCGCCATAATCTTCTCCCTCCGAGTAATTAGAATTCCGCTAACAGTATATTCGGTTCCGCAAAGCCTGTCAATACAGGGATGGACGAAAAGCGGATGCCCCCGGAAATCTCCGGGGAACATCCGCTCATCCATAACCTTTTGACGGTTGTATCATAATTATTTATTATCTTCCACAATAGCCTGAGCCGCCGTACGTCCGGATACAAAGATCTCTACGATAGCGTTGCCGCCCAGACGGTTGCCGCCGTGGATACCGCCGGTAACCTCTCCGGCTGCGTACAGGCCAGGAATCACGTTGCCGCTTCCGTCCAATACGTGGCGGTTGATATCAACGGTCAGTCCGCCCATGGTATGGTGGGTAGACGGAGCCATGATTCTTACACGAAGCAGTTCGCCGTCCAGATTGTAGGTGCCTGCATCGTAATTATCGCTGGAATCCTTATCAGCCTTGCCGATCAGGTTGCTTGCCTGGCTCTTGCCGGCATCCTCCGGCTGTTTGCCTTCCATAATAGCCTTATCGTATGCTTCGATGGTCGCATAGATGGTTTCCGGATCTGCTTCCATACCGAAATTGTCAAGAACTGCCTGCAGTTCAGCCGGGCTGGAAACAAAGTAAACTCTGCCGTCAACCTGCTCCTTGCCGGATACGTTGTTGGTGTAATCGTCATAAGGATAGGGACGTCCCACCATAACATCAGCGTTGGAGAATTCCAGGAACACGCCCTGAGAACCGCCGTATTCCACACCGTTTTCAAATTCACCAAGAGACAGAACGTCACGCTCTGCAGACTCATTTACGAATCTCTTGCCGGTTGTGGGATTGATATAAACTGCATAGGTACCTGCGCCAAAGGAAAGGTTTCCGTTGTCAATCCAGGAGATTGGCATCATCTGTGTCCATCCCTCGCCTGTTGTTGCGGCGTTCACTTCCTCGCCCATGGCAATACCGCTTCCGTCCAGAGAATTGCGGTTGGTTGTCTTGGTGCTGGAGGTAATAAACTTCTTATCCCAATATTTGTTGGTGTCCATCACCTTCTGAATGTTGGCTGCGAAACCGCCGGTTGCAAGAACCACGCCGTTGTTGGCATGAGCGATTACCTTGGTGCCGTCATACTGAACCCCTTCCACGCCGGTGACCTTGCCGTCCTCCACGATCAGATGCTCTGCCGTGGTACGGAGCATAATCTGGTTGTCTTTTGCCGTAGGCGCCGTATTCAGCACCGTATTCTGGGTAGTTGCAAAATAGGTACCCCACTGTGCCGGTACTTCCGGTTTGCCGTCGCCGTCCAGATCGCCGCCTGCAAACTCGTTCTCTCTGTACCAAAGAGCACCGATAAGGGTCGGCTGTGTTGCGTCATTGAAATAGGATCCCTGATCCCTTAACCACTCTTTTAAGCCCTGGGCCTCGTTGATAAACTGGGAAACCAGCTCATAATCGCCGTAGATCCACTCGGACTTGTCGCTGCTCTGTCTCAAACCGCCGTAGTAGGTCTGGAAAATATGAAGGTTTACGGTGGAGAACAGGGTAATCTCATTCTCCGGAATTCCCGCATCCAGCTTGGGCTGTGCCCAATCCAGATATTCTTTGATCTCTGCCTTTAAAGCCTTCAGGGTATCCAGGTACTCGGCATGAACGCCATGCTTGCTTAAATCATCAATCTCGCCGATGATATATTCGTTATTCTTGTAATAATCCTCATCGAAAGGCTCCTCGGACCAGTTTAAGATGGTCTTTAAGGTGTCGATACAGCCCTGTGTGGACATCACCTTGTCATAGGATTCTCCGTTGTACTCCCATGTACCGGTTGTTGCATCCGGATCCTTGGGATCCCATACCAGATAAGGCATGACGCTCTGGTATGCACCGCCGGAAACCAGAGTGTTGCCGCCGATCTCGGCGTTTGTCTCCATGATCAGAACGGTCTTGCCGCTTAATGCTGCCTCTGCTGCCGCAGCCATACCGGCTCCGCCGCCGCCTACAACCACTACGTCATAGGTCACTTCAATGTCTTCTCCGGCCTCATGAACCACCGTATTCTTCTTGAATGTTGCCAGATCCGATACGCCGGCCTGCTCTGCCGCGTCATTTAAAGCATCCTTCACGGCACGGCTTGTAAAGGTAGCACCGGATACGCTGTCAATACCGGAACCGTTTGCCTCGATGGCATCCGGGAACATAATGTCAAATGCCGGAGTTCCCACATGATTGGTCTCTCCCGAAGTGTTTACCACGATATCCGTGATTGCGCTGTCGCTGAATGTAACGTCCAGGGAAACATCTCCGTTATATCCTGCTCCCACGCCTGTGTATGTACCTGCGGTATATGTTAAATCTCCGCCCCCCGCGCTGACTTCCTCGCCGCTTGCAAGAGCAAGGGCCATAACTGCCCCTTCCTTTACACCGTTTGATGTAAGGGTTGCTCCGGATACACCGTCAATCTCCGCGCTCTGTGCATCCTTGATCTGAGCTGCCAGATCCTCCAGGGCAGCCCCTCCGATATTCTCCGTCTCATCAGGCCCTTCGATCTTCACGTCCGTGATGGAATCCGCGTCTACCGTAATGGCTACGGTCACGGTTCCGCCAAATCCCTGACCTTCTCCGGTATACGTACCGGCAGTGTACTTTCCGGCTGCTGCCGGTGCTGCAGTTGTAGTTTCGGCTGCTGCTGTGGTGGTCTCCGTCTGAGAGCCTCCCGACGAACATCCTGCCATAACAACCATGCTGGATGCCAGGACTGCCGGAACCAGTCTCTTAGTGACTAATTTTTTCATCTTCTTTCCTCCTGTTTTTAGTGGTTAACACTGTTAACCCTTGGTAAAATTTTATCACTCTTTCTATGGAAATGCAATACCCTTTCCCTATTTTCTATAAATAAAAAAGAGTCTGGTCCGCTCTGAAAAGGAGTTGTATTGACTGCCAGGCACTAAAAAAAATAGCCGGCTGCCGCTCACATAGGTTCGCAGCAACCGGCGAAAATCCGTGAAAACCGCCTGTGGCGGCAGGATTTCTGCTCTCCGAATCACTTCCCGATCACTCTCTCCAAATTCCTGTAAATCCTCTCCTGCAGATCCAGAATATCCGGTATCGGGTCAACTCCCGGCATCAGAAGCCCATTGACAATAACGAAGACCGCTCCGTAAGCCAGAGTCTGGAAATTAAAATAATAGCTTCTATAAACTTCTTCCGGAATCTGTCTCTCTGTACAGTACAGCACAAACTGCTTCACCATCAGCTGAAAGCTTTTCCATTTATGGATTCCTGCCGGCCCCTCATCGATGGTTTTCCAGAATGTTGTATTAATCAGAAACGGATTCTCGCACAGATAGCGAATATACGCCTCGTTCATCTTTAAATGGGCGGATTTATAGTCCTCTCCCCATTCCTTTTCCACAGCCTCCATAGTCTCTAGAAGGCATTCGTCCAGCCGTTTCGACATGGCAAGAAAAAACTCTCTGCGGCCCTTAAAATGCTTAAAGGGCGCCGCACAGGACACATGACAAATTTCCGCCACAGCCCTGGATGAGAAACCCTCAACTCCCTTTTCCTGAAGCTGCCTGATTCCCTCCTCCACCAGCTCCTTTGCCAAATCTCTTCCAAATTCCTGCATAATCAATACCCTCTGTTTTACAAGCCTAATTCCGATATCAGCCAACCGCCTGCTGTCCGTTCTGACGGACCGATGTGCAAAATATCCCGTATACACACACATTTTCATAATGTCCGTCCTTATGTGCCTTGCTCCTATGTACTCCCTCCATCTTAAAACCACATTTCTCAAACAATCTTCTAGATGCCAGATTGCGTTCCAGAACGTTCGAATACATACGCTTCAGCCGAAGCTCAAGAAACCCATAAGAGACCAGAGCGTTTATGGCATCCTCCCCATATCCCTTGCCGCGGGCGGACTTCATCAGCTTTATATAAACTTCTGCCTCTCCGTTATGGAGATCCACATTGGACAGCAAAATAATTCCCATCCCTGCCTCCGGTTTTTCCCTGTCAGCAATGATGCGGCGCAGGCTGTCAGTACGGTCCTTGGAGGAACGAAACCAATCCATCTGACGACCATAGGATTTTGAAACCGCATATCCCCCTGACGCCGCCCCGGACTCCGAAGCCCTGATCAGGTTGATAAACATTTCTCTGTCCTGTTCCTCAATTGCCCGAAGAATCACTTTATCCCCTGCAATTTTCATTGGTTCCTCCTCTCCATGACTCCCGTTTATCTGTTAAAAGATTACCATAATGCCCCATACATATCAAGAAAATTCTCAAAAGAATATCGGACACAGAAGACATATGAATTGTCTCCGTGTCCGAATTTTAAACGATCTGTCCCAGGCCGGCAGAATTTCTATTTCGCAAGCATCATCCTGTCGTTGGCCAATTCCTCTCCGCTTGCCTCGGCAAATTTATGAAGCAGATCCTCCACTGTCAGCTTTTTCTTTTCCTCCCCGGACACATCATAAATGATCTGTCCGTCATTCATCATAATCAGACGGTTGCCGATATGGATAGCATCCTTCATATTGTGGGTGATCATCAGCGTTGTCAGATGATCCTGATTCACAATCGTCTCCGTAGTCTCCAGAACTTTGGCTGCCGTCTTGGGGTCAAGAGCCGCCGTATGCTCATCTAAAAGCAGCAACTTGGGCTTTTTTAAGGTTGCCATAAGAAGAGTCAGTGCCTGCCTCTGTCCGCCGGAGAGAAGCCCTACCTTGGAAGTCATCCGGTTCTCCAGCCCCAACCCCAGTTTCGCCAAAAGCTCCCGGTACATCTTCCGCTCGTTGTTGTTGATTCCGTTTCTCAGAGTCCGTCTGTCCCCTCTTCTGAATGCCAGGGCCAGGTTCTCCTCGATTCCCATGCTGGCCGCCGTCCCGTTCATCGGATCCTGAAATACCCTGCCTAAAAATTTGGCTCGTTTATATTCATGGAGCATCGTCACATTCCGCCCGTCAATGAGGATTTTCCCCTCATCCACCGGCCAGGTACCGGCAATGGCATTTAACAGGGTAGACTTTCCCGCTCCGTTTCCTCCGATCACTGTCACAAAATCTCCGTCCTGCATGGTCAGGCTTAAGCCTCTTAAAGCCTGCTTCTGGTTGACCGTACCCGGATTGAAGGTTTTCGATATGTTTTTTATCTCCAGCATCAGCCTTTTCCTCCCTTTCTCGTGGTTTTTAAAAGGGCGCTTCCTGATTGGAACTGCCACAAAAATACCGCTACGATCAGAGCGGACAGAAGCTTTAACAGATCCGTGTCAACCCCCAGCCAGATCACTACCTGAAGCACCAGATAGTAGATGATGGAGCCAAGAGAAACTCCCAGAAGAAGCAGTGCAAAATTGTGGAAAATCCTTCCGAATACGGCTTCCCCGATGATCACTGCCGCCAGGCCGATGACGATAGCGCCGCGGCCCATATTGATATCTGCAAATCCCTGATACTGGGACAATAAAGCGCCGGAAAACGCTACCAGACCATTGGAGATCATAAGCCCCAGCACCCTGCTGAAATTGGTGTCGATGCCCTGTGCCCTGGCCATCTTGTCGTTGCTGCCCGTTGCCCTCAAGGAACAGCCCAACTCCGTTCCGAAAAACCAATATAAGATCCCGATCAGCACAATGGTGATAACTGCCACCATAAGAATTGTATTTTTAAAGAAAGGCACATTCTTGATAAACCGTAAGGAAACCAGAAGCTTGTATTTATCCACGTTGATTACCTGGTTTGCCTTCCCCATTATTTTCAAATTCACGGACCACAGCCCCAGCTGTGTCAAAATACCTGCCAAAATCGGCTGAATCCCCATATATGCATGAAAGATCCCTGTCACCAGACCGCACAACAATCCTGCTGCCAGCGCCCCCGCCATAGCAACCCATACGTTAAATCCCTTCAGCATCAGCATGATGCAGACCGCCCCTCCGGTACACAGAGAGCCGTCCACGGTCAGATCCGCAATATCCAGAACCCGGTAAGTAATATACACACCGATGGCCATGATCCCCCATATCAGTCCCTGAGCCGTTGCGCCCGGCAAAGCATTTAATAAACTTCCTATATTCATAACCGTCACCTCACCTGTTATCCTGTCCTGCAAAATATACGAAAGGGTATATCCTTTGAAAAAAGGCAGCGAGACTGCTGAAAATCCGGTCCCGCTGCTGCCATTCGGCCCTTCGGCTATTCTGCCGTTTGGCCCTTCGGCCATTCTGCCATTTGATTACTGAATCGGCTCGTAGTCATCCGGAATCTGTACATTCAGTTCCTCACAGATGGCCGCATTGTATTTCTTCGTAAACTGTGGCGCATACTCAATAGGCATCTCGGAGATGTTGGCTTCACCCTTTAAAACCTTGGCAGCCATCTTGCCGGTGCCCCATCCCAGATCATAGTAGCTAATGGACAGTGTGGCAACTCCGCAGCCTGCACAGATACCTTCCTCGCCGGCAATCACAGGAATCCCTGCCGGCAGAGCGATACTGTTGATCAGTTCCGCATTGGCAGCCGCCGTGTTGTCCGTAGGAACATACAGAACCTCACATTCGGAGCATGCCTTTGTGACAATGGTAGAAATATCGTTGGAATCTGAGAATGCATAGTATTCGCAGGTATATCCCAACCCCTCCAGAGCCGCCTTCACCGTGTCTACCTGATACTGAGAGTTGGCCTCTGCGGAACAGTAGATCAGTCCAACCTTCTTAGCATCCGGGAACAGCTCGTTGAGCATAGCTGCCTGCTCATCTAAAGGAGCCAGGTCAGAAGTACCGGAAATGTTGCCGCCTACGGTTCCGTCAAACCCATCAATTCCAAGGGCCACGCCATATTCGGTAACGGAGGTTCCCAGAATCGGGATTTCGTTGGTTCCTGCCTGGGCTGCCTGTAAAGCCGGAGTAGCGTTGGCCAGAATCAGATCTACATTGCCGGATACAAAACTGTTGATGATGGTGGAACAGGTATTGGCATCGCCCTGAGCGTTCTGCTCATCAAATGTAACTGCGTCTCCAAGTTCCTCAACCAGGGCATCCTTGAATCCTTCGGTAGCCGCATCTAAGGCATCATGCTGCACCAACTGACAGATACCTACCTTATAGGTTTCGCCGGTGCTTGCGGCTGCAGTGGTCTCTGCATCTGCTTCTGCTGCCGTAGTCTCTGCGGCGGTTGTCTCTGTCTGTGCCGCGGTTGTCTCCGTCTGTGCTGCCGTAGTCTCCTCCGCCTTGCCGGAACATCCTGCCAGAGACAGAGCCATGGTTCCTGCAAGAATCAGGGATAAAATTTTTGCTGATTTCTTCATAATATGATCTCCCTTTTTATTCAGATATTCGTTCCTATGTAACCGGG
The DNA here is from genome assembly GCA_964460025.1 of uncultured Hungatella sp. Lineage (GTDB taxonomy): Bacteria > Bacillota > Clostridia > Lachnospirales > Lachnospiraceae > UBA3402. Next base: position 2,635 of record CAYWRB010000006.1, on the reverse strand, counting down.
ATCCCAATCCCGGTTTTTTTCAGAACATTAGTATCATACTACAATTTTTTTGCCACGTCAATTCTATAGTGCTTTAAATTGCAAAAATTTCCCACGGAATATCTAATGCAATACTTCCTGGTAAACCCGCAGCACATTGCCATGAAAAACTGCTTCGATCTCCGAATCCACAAATCCCTGCCTTCTCATCTCCGCCTCCAAAAGGGGAAGATCTGCACAGGACTTCATCTCCAGGTCTCCTCCGATTCCGTCAAAGTCAGAACCCAAACCGATACAGCCGATGCCTCCCACCATTTTCATATGCTTCATATGGCGTACCATGTCGGACACCCGGCTTTTCATCTTCTCCTCCTCTTTTCCCTCTTGTGGCACCCTTAAAAAAGGCGGATAGTAATTGATTCCCAGTACTCCTCCTCTCTCGCCCATCTGCCGGATCATATCATCCGTTAAGTTTCTTAAACATCCGTCTGTCAACGCCCTGGCGTTGGAATGGCTGGCCACAAACGGTTTTTTCGTATGCCGAAACACATCCCAGATTCCTGCATCATTCAGATGAGAGACATCAATGATCATCCCTATCCGCTCCATCTCTTCCAAAAATGCAATTCCAGTCTCCGTAAGGCCGTGTTCCGTATCCGGAACTCCTATGGAGCCGGCCCCTCTTGTGTCACGGCAGCTGGGATATCCCAGCTCATTGGGATGGTTCCACAAAAGTGTCATCATCCGCACTCCCAGGCGGTAAAAGTCTCTTAAATAAGACAGATTTCCCTGACAGACGGCTCCCTCCTCAATGGTTAAAAGAGCCGACATCCTGCCTGCCTTCCAGTTTTCCTCTATGTCTTTATAGGATTTGACCACGCCGATCAGATCCTGATTTTTCTCCATCTCCTGGTAGAACACATCCAAAAGATTCATGGCATATTCGAAGGGATGCTTTTCCCTCTCTATGGAAGTAAAGAGAGCAAAATTCTGAATCCCATAATCCCCTGCTCTCATTTTCTCCAAGTCAACATGAAACTGATTCCTCCGGATTCCTACGTCCTCCCCCTTGCTTTGGGCATAAAAAATTTCTGCTATGGTATCGCAGTGCATATCCGCAACCTTCATACTTATCCTCCTGCATGGTTACATTCTTTCAGACCATTCTATGTTCACAGTACCTGTAAACAGTAACGATTATATCATGATCAGGCGAAAATGTAAAAGCATTGCTATTGATTTTCCTCCCCTGATTGTGGTAGACTATGTCAAACCCAATATTACAATACCAGGAGGATTTCAAATGGAGCGTCAACAATCACCAGAAACCATCTGTATCCAGGGCGGATGGCAGCCGAAAAACGGAGAACCCCGGATACTGCCCATCTATCAGAGCACCACATTCAAATATGAGACCAGCGAACAGATGGGCCGCCTTTTCGACCTGGAAGAGAACGGCTATTTCTACACCCGGCTGGCCAACCCTACCAACGACGCCGTCGCCGATAAAATCTGCAAGCTGGAAGGCGGAACTGCCGCCATGCTTACCTCCTCCGGCCAGGCAGCCAACATGTATGCAATCTTAAATATCTGCTCTGCAGGTGATCACGTAGTCAGCGCCGCCACCATCTACGGCGGCACCTCCAACCTGTTTACCGTCACCTTAAAACGCTTCGGCATCCAGTGTACCCTGGTAGATCCGGACGCGCCTGAGGATGAGCTGGAAAAAGCATTTCAGCCCAACACCAAGGCTGTGTTCGGAGAAACCATTGCCAACCCGGCCCTTGTGGTTCTGGACATTGAGAAATTTGCCCGGCTGGCCCACAGCCACCAGGTTCCCCTGATCATAGACAATACCTTTGCCACCCCCATCAACTGCCGGCCCTTTGAGTGGGGCGCCGACATCGTCACCCACTCCACCACCAAATACATGGACGGCCATGCCATGACCGTAGGCGGCTGTATCGTGGACAGCGGAAACTTTGACTGGGACAGGTACCCGGACAAATTCCCCGGACTTACCACGCCCGATGAGTCCTACCACGGCATTACCTACACCAAAAAATTTGGTAAAGCTGCCTACATCACCAAGGCCACGGCCCAGCTGATGCGGGACATGGGCTCCATCCAGGCCCCCCAGAACGCCTTTCTGCTGAATATCGGACTGGAAACCCTTCATCTGCGGATTCCGCGCCACTGTGAAAACGCGCTGGCCGTCGCCCGGTATCTGCAGTCCAGAGACGATGTGGCCTGGGTCAATTATCCCGGCTTGGAAAGCGACAAGTACTATGAACTGGCTCAAAAATACATGCCAAAAGGAACCTGCGGCGTCATCTCCTTCGGCTTAAAGGGCGGAAGAAAGGCGGCATCCGTTTTCATGGATAAGCTGAAGCTGGCCGCCATTGTCACTCATGTGGCCGATGCCCGGACCTGTGTCCTGCATCCCGCCAGCCATACCCACCGCCAGCTAAGCGATGAGCAGCTGGTAGAAGCCGGAGTTGATCCCTCCTTAATCCGCCTCAGCGTAGGGATTGAAAATGTGGAGGATATCATCGCTGATTTAGATCAGGCGCTGGCCTGAATGGAGAACTGTTCACTGGAGTTTGCTATTTGAAAAATCGTGTAGGGTCCGCTCTGAGAGAGCGTTGTGTTGATG